>NZ_JBNCNR010000005.1:0-203685 GCF_049847065.1 Gordonia sp. DT219
CATCAAAGCCGACCTGACCGATCTGATCAACGAAACCGGCCACGGCGTCACCGCCACCAACAGCCTGCTGCCCATCAAAGACGTCATCCGGTTGGCTGCCGACGCGCAACCCTGGTTGGCGGTCTTCGGTGAGCACACCACCGTGCCCCTGTATTTGGGTCGGGCCCGGCTGGCGAGCCGCGGGCAACGCATGGCGTTGTTCGCCAAACCCGACGGCCAGGTGTGCTCACATCCCGGGTGTTCGCAACCGGCCGCGCATTCGGAGATCCATCACGCCACCCTGGATTATGCGAAGGGCGGGTTGACCAATATCGACGACCTCGCTCCGGCGTGTCCGAAACACAATCGGATGGTCGGCGACCGGCTTGGCCAGTACACCACCGGCATCTACCGCGACGGACCCCTCGCCGGGCGGTGTTGGTGGCGCCGTAACGCCGCCCCCGGTGCCCCACCCAACCCGAAACGCGTCAACAAACTGCCTGATGTCGGGCCCGACTTCACCGCCGGGCTCGCGAGGGTGCGTGCCGAAATCCACCGGCAACCAGCAGATCCACCCGATACGGTTACGCCGTTGCCGGACAAGTGCACCGGTGCCCACGACGTCGTCGAGATCATCACCTGGGATCCCGCCGACGTACTGAAGGATGCCGTCACACGCTCGTCGAGCGAATCGCGCCTGCGCCACCTGCTCACCACCCGCGGACTCTGACGCGCGCAAAAATCTGCAGCCTTTGGTCGCGGAAACCGCGACCAAAGGCTGCAGATTCGGCACCCCCACACCGCAGCCTTGTAACTCGTGATGCGGTTGTTACCTCCTGTGGTTGGTGATCTGCAAGTGACTTGTCTATCGTCACTGGAGTCTCACCATTCACATCTGTAACAGATCAGGCGTAACGCAACGAGGCATCAGGAACCCCGGCCCGGAGGAGTGATTGACCGTGACAAAGGCGGACTCATCGGCGGTGACGTCTCTGGTGTCCCGGGCACTGACCATCCGTACGCGGCCCGGTCATTCTCGTCGTCGGCGCATGTCATCGCTCGTCGGGGGTGTGTCGGCGGCGGTACTCGTGGGCGGAGTCGGGCTGGTGGGAGCCACCGCGTCGGATCGCGTCGACATCGGGTTGACCGCGGGATCGGAGATCACCCTCATCGGGCACGGCCTCGGCCACGGCCGCGGGATGGGCCAGTACGGCGCTTACGGTTACGCCAAGCGCGGGTGGTCATACCGGCAGATCCTGCAGCACTACTACGGCGGCACCACCTTCGGGCGCCCCGCCGATCCCACGGTCAACGTCGCGCTGCACGACAAGAACGGCGTCAGCGTGCACTCCGATGCGGGGATGCAGGTGGCCGGGCAGCCGGTTGCGGCAAATGAGGCCGTCACGGTGACCGGTGGCACCGCGACCATCACCGCAGGCTGTGGTGGTGCGCCGGTGCGCACGGTCCCGGCCGCGTTTGCCGACCCCGTCAACCCCGCGCCCAACCGCCCGCCCAACGAATTCCTCAAGTTCTGCGGCTCGAACGAGCCGTTCCGCGGCTCGCTGGGCTCCGACGGTGGCCGGGTCACCAACAAACTGAACGTCGACGACTACGTCAAGGGCGTGATCGCCAAGGAGAGTGTGCCCGGCTGGGCCACCTCGGGCGGCATCGAGGCGTTGAAGGCGCAGGCGGTTGCCGCACGCACCTATGCGCTCGCGGCCATCGCCAGTGGCAAGAAGATCGACGACACCCAGAATTCGCAGGTCTACGGCGGCGTCTCGGGTGAGGGCGCGGGCACCAATACGGCCGCCGACGCCACCGCCGGGCAGATTCTGCTGCAGAACGGGGTGCCGGCGTTCACCGAGTTCTCGTCATCGACGGGCGGCTATACCGCGGGTGGCAGGTTCCCGGCCGTCGTCGACGACGGGGATACGGCCTCGCCCAATCACAACTGGACGGCGACCATCAGTCCGAGTGCGGTCGCCACGGCGTTCGGTTTGCCCAGCCTCGACGCCTTCGAGGTGATCCAGGCCAACGGACTCGGTGCCGAGAACGGACGCGCGGTGAAGGTGCGCGCGACCGGCGGCGGACGCAGCGTCGAGGCCACCGGTGACGAAGCTCGGACCAAGCTGAATCTGAAATCGGCGTGGTTCGCCGTGCAGGGGCAGCGCACGCCGCCACAGATCGTCAAGCCGCCGACCGGGCCGGCCGGCGGCCTCGGCCTGCCGGACCTCAGCGCACTGGGCGGGATCGCCGACCAGGTGGTGCCCGGTGCCGGCGAGCTGGTCGGTACGGCCACGACCGCATTCGAAGGGCTACTCGGCAGCCTGGGTGGTCTTCCCGACACGCTGGGACAGGCCCTCGGTGCGCCGACGCCGACGCCCGACGGTGCCGGCGTCACCCAGCTGTTCCAAGAGGGGATGATGTTCTTCTCGAAACAGACCGGTGCGCATGTACTGGCAGGTCAGGGGCTCAAGAGGTTCCAGGCCCGTGGCGGAATCCCGGTATTGGGCTTCCCGAAGACCAACGTGTTGCGCTGAGCAGGTGTCAGCCGCCCGGTCCGGCGCCGACCAACTTGAGGGCGACCTCGACCAACTTGGTGTTCGACTCCTGCGACAGCCGGGCGAGCAGCAGAAAAGCTGCGTCGGCGTCGATGTGATAGCGCTCCATCAACATGCCCTTGGCCTGCCCGATCAGATCGCGCGAACTGAGGGCGTTGCGGAGTTGCTCCTTCTCGCGCACCGCGCCGAAGGTCGTCGCGCAATGCGCCGCGAACAGCTCGCCGAGTGAACACGCCTCGTCGGTGAACGCTTGCGGCTGCGTGCTGTGCAGATTGAGGGCGCCGAAATCGTTGCCGTCGATGTAGAGGCAAAAACACGCCATCGATGCCACGCCCAATGCGCTTGCCGCCGGGGCAAACCGGGGCCAGCGCAGGTCGGTGGCGAGGTCGTCGATGCGCACGGTGGTGTCGTCGACGGCCGCGCGGACGCAGGGGCCCTCACCGAGTTCGCGCTGCAGGTCGTCGCACTTGCCTGCGAGATCACCGAACATCACCGGCGTCTCTATCCGCCCGCGCGTGACGATCGTGACACTCGCGTATTCGGCATCGTCGATCGTGTTGACGGCGGCCTTCGAGATCGCCCGGAGGACCGCCTCCTGATCATTGCTCTCGACTCGCAGCTCGTTGATGACCCCGGCCATCCGACTGGTGATCTCCGTCGTCATCCCACGCTCCTTGCTACCGACGATTCCCGCTTGGTATCCGACGGAACCATCGGCCGAGCGCATCACCGAGATTACCGTGGACCACGACATCCTGGCGGCGGGTCGGGACTTCGCTCGAGCGCACCGCTTCGCACCGGCGCGCTCGCCGGGACGGCTTGGCAACTCCTCAGCTTCGGTCGGTTACCCTGAACACCCGTGGCATCCAATACCAGCGCCGATTCCGACCGCTCCGGACCCTATGACCTGATCGTCGTCGGCTCCGGATTCTTCGGCCTCACAATCGCCGAGCGTGCCGCCGCCGAACTGGGCAAACGCGTGCTCGTGATCGAGCGTCGGCACCACATCGGTGGCAACGCCTACTCCGAGCCCGAGCCGACCACCGGCATCGAGGTCCACAAGTACGGCGCGCACCTGTTCCACACCTCCAACCAGAAGGTCTGGGACTACGTCAATCGCTTCACCGACTTCACCGGGTACCAGCATCGGGTGTTCGCGATGCACAATGGGCAGGCCTACCAGTTCCCGATGGGGCTGGGTTTGGTCAGCCAATTCTTCGGCCGCTACTTCAGCCCTGACGAGGCGCGTGCGCTGATCGCCGGGCAGGCCGCCGAGATCGACACCAACCAGGCGGCGAACTTCGAGGAGAAGGCGATCAGCCTGATCGGGCGTCCGCTCTATGAGGCGTTCATCAAGCACTACACCGCCAAGCAGTGGGAGACCGACCCCACCAACTTGCCGGCCGCCAACATCACCCGGCTACCGGTCCGCTACACCTTCGACAACCGGTACTTCAACGACGCCTACGAGGGTCTGCCCGTCGACGGCTACACCGCCTGGCTGGAGAACATGGCCGCCGACGACCGCATCGAGGTTCGCCTGAACACCGATTGGTTCGAGGTACGCGACGAGTTGCGCGCGGACAGCCCCGACGCACCCATCGTCTACACCGGCCCACTCGACCGCTACTTCGACTATTCGGCCGGGCGCCTCGGCTGGCGCACGCTCGACTTCGAGACCGAGGTCCTCGACACCGGCGACTTCCAGGGCACCCCGGTGATGAACTACAACGACGCCGACGTGCCCTACACCCGGATCCACGAGTTCCGGCACTTCCATCCCGAACGGGATGGCTACCCGGCCGACAAGACCGTGATCATGCGCGAGTTCGGCCGGTTCGCCAAGGACGACGACGAGCCGTACTACCCGATCAACACCCCGGAGGACCGCGAGATGCTCGCGGCCTACCGCAAGCTGGCCAAGTCCGAGACCGCCGAGTCGAAGGTCCTCTTCGGCGGACGGCTGGGCACCTACCAATACCTGGACATGCACATGGCCATCGCCAGTGCGCTGACGATGTTCGAGAACACCCTGGCGCCGCACCTGACCGACGGTGCGCAGCTGGCGAGCCCCGACGCGTAGCGCCCGGACGTGGATCAGAGCGGAGTGATGAGTGTGACCCCTGCCCAACAGGAGAAGCTGTCGGCACCGGCCCCGGCCGAGGCCGACGCCCCGAAATCCCAAGCGGCCGAACTGTTGCAGCGGGTGATCTTCCCGCGGCCCGGCGAGCCGCTGGCCGTGCGCTCGCTCTACCTCGTCGAATCCGCGAGCAACAACCGCCGCGCACACGCGCCGACCCGCACGTCGGTGCTGCTCGGCGCGGAATCCGAGGTCAGCTTCGAGAGCTACTTCAACGCCTTCGCCGCGAGCTACTGGCGACGCTGGACCGTCCTCACCTCGGTGGTCTTACGCGTCGAGGTGATCGGCACCTGCCGCGTCGACCTCTACCGCTCCAAGATCGACGGGTCACGCATCGGGATCGGCGGCGACCTCGTCCCCATCGACGAGACCGGCCGCGGCGCCATCGAATTCGAGCTCGACCTCGGGCCGTTCGAGGACGGCGGGTGGATCTGGTTCGACGTCACCACCGACACCGACACCGAGATCGTCTCCGCCGGTTGGTATTCGGCGATCCCGGTGCCGGCTGCGCCCGGCGGCGCCGACACCAAGCGGGTCACGGTCGGTATCCCGACCTTCAACCGGCCGACCGACGCGGTGAACGCGCTCGCCGCGCTCACCTCGGATCCGTTGGTGGACGAGGTGATCGACGCGGTGCTGATGCCCGATCAGGGGACCCGCAAGGTCGTCGACGAGCCGGGTTACCCCGAAGCTGCTGCCGCCCTGGGTGATCGGCTGCACATCTTCGATCAGGGCAACCTCGGCGGCTCCGGTGGATACTCGCGCATCATGTATGAGGCGTTGCGGCTCACCGATTCTCCGTATGTGCTGTACATGGACGACGACATCGCGATCGAGCCCGACTCGATCCTGCGGGCGCTGGCGATGTCGAGGTTCGCCCGGACGCCGATGCTCGTCGGCGGGCAGATGCTCAACCTGCAGGACCGCAGCCATCTGCACTGCATGGGTGAGGTCATCGATCACCACACCTTCATGTGGACCGCCGCGCCGTTCGTCGACTACGACCACGACTTCGCGCAGTTCCCGTTGCGGGATCGCGAGAACTCGAAGAACCTGCACCGGCGCATCGACGTCGAGGGCAATGGCTGGTGGATGTGCATGATCCCGCGCGCCTGCGCCGAGGAGATCGGCCTGCCGATGCCGTTGTTCATCAAGTGGGACGACTGGGAATTCGCCTTGCGGGCAGGCAAAGCCGGGTATCCGACCGCCACCGTCCCCGGCATCGCGATCTGGCACATGGCCTGGAGCGACAAGGACGACGCGATCGACTGGCAGGCGTACTTCCACCTGCGCAACCGGCTCGTGGTCGCGGCCATCCACCACGACGGGCCGATCGGCGGCATTTTGCAATCCATGGCCAAGGCGACCGCCAAACACCTGCTGTGCCTTGAGTATTCGACGGTCGCCATCCAGAACGAGGCGATCCGCGACTTCCTCGCGGGGCCCGACCACATCCGTTCGCTCCTGCCGACCGCGTTGCCGAAGATCGCCGCGATGCGCAAGGAGTACCCCGACGCGGTGGTATTGCCCTCGGCGACGGAGCTCCCCCGAACCAGCGGTGAGGCAACGGGTCTGGGAACCGCGGAGCCGAAGAATCCGGTCACCAAGCTGCGTGCCCTGGCCGGTGCGGTCGTCAACAACCTGCGTCCGGCCGATCCGCGTCATCACGAGGTGCCGCAGGCGAACTACCCGCCGGTCGAGGCGCGCTGGTTCTCCCTGGGCCGGGTCGACGGCGTCACCGTCACCACCGCAGACGGGCGCGGCGTGGTGTATCGCCAGCGCGACCGCGACAAGATGATCGCCCTGGCGCGCGAATCCGCGGCACTGGTACGCGAACTCAAGGAGAGGTTCCCGGAGATGCAGGAGCAGTATCGCGCCGCGCATCAGGAGCTGACCAGTAAGGAGAGCTGGGCGCGTGTCTTCGGAATCGACTGAGCAGGAACCCATCTCGGCACCTACCGGCGAGGTGGCGGCGCTCATCGGTATCCAAGGGGCGCTGCTGGAGGTGCCGGGCATCGTCCCGGCGGCCCGCGGACTGTCCCACTTCGGTGAGCACTCGCTGGGCTGGCTGGCCGTCAGCGCCGTCGGCTGGGGTCTGGCGGTGCGTCGTGACGACGAGACGGCGCAGCGGCGGTGGATCGAGGCCGGCGTCGGCGCCTTCGGCGTGCATGCGGCATCGGTCGTCATCAAACGCGTCATCCGACGTAAGCGTCCCTACGATCCCCGCATCCGGGTGGGCGTCTCGACGCCGAGCCGGCTGAGCTTCCCCTCCTCGCATGCGACGTCGACCACCGCGGCGGCCATCCTCATCGGCCGGGCCGCGGATTTGCCGCCCTACCTGCTTCCGGCCGTTCTGGTCCCGCCTATGCTCACCTCGCGACTTGTTCTCGGCGTGCATTATCCGAGTGATGTCGCCGCCGGAGCCACGATCGGCGCCTTGAGCGCCGGTGCCGTCGTCCTCGGCGATCAGTTCATCGAGCGTGCCGTCGACACCGCGGCACGCCACCCGCGGACCACCCGGCTCGCGGGGGTGGCTGCCCGGATCGGTGCGATCGCGCTGATGCCGGGATCGACTGCGCGTCTGCTGGCGCGCCGGGTCGTCGGTGGAACGTCCAGTGACAGGGAGAAGGCATGAGCGAGGAGCCGATCGAGCACGGAAAGGTGAAGGGTCCGCCCAAGAACCTGGCCACCGGGCTCATCAAGGCGGTACGTCCACGTCAGTGGGTCAAGAACGTCCTGGTCCTCGCCGCACCCCTGGCCGCCGGTTCCGACGCGCTGACCGACGGCCACGCGATGGCACGCGTCGGTCTGGCGTTCATCGCGTTCTGTCTCGTCGCGTCCAGCATCTACCTGGTCAACGACGCGATGGACGTCGAGTCCGACCGCAACCACCCGACCAAGCGGTTCCGGCCGATCGCCGCCGGCATCGTCCCGGTCCCGCTGGCATACGCGCTGGCACTGATCTTCGCCGCCGGATCGATCGCGGTCTCGCTGGTCGCCAACTGGCAGACCGCGGTGGTGATCGCGACCTACCTGGTCATCCAGCTCGGCTACTGCTTCGGTCTGAAGAATCAGGCCGTCGTCGACATCTGCATCGTCTCGTCGGGGTTCCTGCTGCGCGCGATCGCCGGTGGCGTGGCCGCCGAGATCCGGCTCTCACAGTGGTTCCTGCTGGTCATGGCGTTCGGTTCGCTGTTCATGGCGGCCGGTAAACGCTACGCCGAGCTCCAGCTCGCCGAGCGCACCGGCGCCAAGATCCGCAAGGCGCTGCAGTACTACACCACCACGTATCTGCGATTCGTCTGGACGCTGGCGGCGACCGCCGTCGTTCTCTTCTACGGACTGTGGGCATTCGACAAGAACTCCGGGCACGACACCAACGTCGCCTACGCGATCTCGATGGTTCCGTTCACGGTCGCGATTCTGCGCTACGCCGTCGACGTGGACGGCGGTCAGGCCGGCGAGCCCGAGGAGATCGCCCTGGGCGACCATGTGCTGCAGGTCCTGGCGGTGGCCTGGATAGTATGCGTGGGTGTCGCGGTCTATGCAGTCTCCTGATCGAGAATCTCCCGATCCGTCGCCCGACGACGACACGCCGACCCAATGGTTGCGGCTGAACCTCGGCAAGGACGAGGCCGACCGCCCAACGGGCCACGACGACGCAGTTGATGACGACGCAGTTGATGACGACGAGCGCACGTCTGACGAGGCGGGAATCGTCGACGGCGCGCCCCCGGTCGACGGGCGCGCGTGGTGGCGCCGGAGCGCGCGCGAGTGGACCGCGATCAGCAGCTTCCTGATCGGAGCGGTCACGGTCACCACCCTGTTCGCGGTGGGTGCATGGCAGCGTCGCTGGATCGCCGACGACGGCCTCATCGTCCTGCGCACGCTGCGCAATCTGTTCGCGGGCAACGGGCCGGTCTTCAATGCCGGCGAGCGCGTCGAGGCCAACACCTCGACGGCCTGGACCTATCTGCTCTGGTTCTGGGCGTGGGTGACCGACGGCCAACTCGAATACGTCGCCCTGTGGGTGGCGCTCGTACTGTCGGTCTCCTCGATTCCGATCGCGATGTACGGGACCGCACGCCTGCTGGGGCGTCGACTCGGCGGCTTCACCGGCGACGGCTACACACTGCTGCTGCCACTCGGCCCGATCATCTACATTGCGCTGCCGCCGGCCCGCGACTTCGCGACCAGCGGACTGGAGAACGGTCTCTGCATCTTCTGGGTTGCGGTGCTGTGGTGTCTGCTCATCTCCTGGTGCAGGCGCAGGTCCGGGTCGGCGGCCACGCGCGCGGGTTCCGCGGCCACACTGTTCCTCGCGTTCTGGGCGGGGCTGGCGCCGCTGGTCCGTCCGGAGCTGGCAATCATCGGGGGCATCGCCCTGCTGCTCGTGTTCTTCGCGCCGCAGTCGTGGAAGATGCGGATCGGGATGATCGTCGTCGCAGCGGTCCTGCCCGTGGGCTACCAGATCTTCCGGATGGGCTATTACGCACTGCTGGTACCGAATCCGGCTGTCGCCAAGGACGCGAGCGGCTCCAAATGGCACCAGGGGTTCATCTATCTCGCCAATCTCTTCGGGCCCTACACGCTGCTGCTGCCGGTGATCCTGGCAATCATCGCGGGCATCCTGCTGGCCATCGGTGTGCGCGTTCGCCGACTCTCGCCCAACCGGACCGAGCCGTCGCCGGCCTCCACGCGCGAGCGCCTGGCGTCGTGGTCGGCGCGCCTGCAGACCCCGGGAGCGGTGGTGACCGCGACCGTGCTCGCCGGCCTGCTCGTCGGTCTCTACTGGCTGCGTCAGGGCGGCGACTTCATGCATGGGCGCGTCCTGCTGACCCCGCTGTTCGTCCTGCTGCTGCCGCTCATGGTGATCCCGGTGACGATTCCGGTCCACGGCATTCGCGCCGCGTTCCGGCGCCGTCGCGGACCTGCCGCGGACCTCCACGAGGACGGTGCCGACGAGGAGGCTGCCGACGAGGACGGCGTAGACGAGGACGCTGCCGACGAGGACCGCGCCGACGGGGTGGACGGTGCCGAGAACCGCAATCGGCGCACCCGGTTGCAGCTTGTCGGTTCGACCCTGCTGGCCGCCATGTGGATCGCCACGATCGCCTGGGCCGTCGTCGCGCACGAGAACGTCCTGCCCAATGCGGGCATCGACATCGGGCGCAGCGGGATCGTCGACGAGCGGCGCTTCTATGTGACCAACATGGGCATCGAGAACCCGGTCACCGCGAAGGACTATCTGGACTACCCGCGCATGCGGGCGATGGTCGAGAACATCGCGAAGTACGAGAAGGACGGCGGGGTGCTGCTCGGCTCGTTCAATTACGACGAGTGGTACTACGTGCCGATGCCGGCCGACACGCCGCCCGACAAGCGTCAGTTGACGGTGTACTTCCTCAATCTGGGTATGACCAGCATGAACGCGCCGCTCGATGTGCGCGTCGTCGACCAGATGGGACTGGCATACCCGATCGCCGCCCACACCGAGCGGCTCGACGACGGGCGCATCGGACACGACAAGGTGTTGCCCTCGGAGTGGGTGGTGGCCGAGGCGGGTGCGGTGTCGCGGCGTCCGATCCTCCCCGGCTTCCTCGACGAGGACGTCGTACGTCAGGCGCAGGTGGCCCTCACCTGCCGGGCGACCCAGGACCGGATCGCGTCCTACGAGGCGCCCTGGACGTGGCAGCGATTCAAGAGCAATCTCGCCCAATCGTTCACCTTCACCGACTACCGGATCGATCGGAACCCCGAATACGAGATTGCGCGCTGTGGCCTGCAGATGCCGCCGCGAATTCACCCGCGGTAGCTGTGAAGAACCTGCGGGTGGCATCAGAAAACTTGCGGAAGTTTATTTCGAATCGGTAACGTGCCGCGGAGCGCGATCGATATACCGTGCGTCAAGATGACGGCGGAATCGGTGTAACCGCGCCGACCTGAGGATATTGTGAGAGCCATCACAAGGATTGTCAGGTTCTGGTGGCTGCAATAGGCTGCCGGGGGCTCGGCACGTGGATTTTTGCGCGTGGGAGCTCGGTGTCGGGGGACCGGACGTCGCAGATGTGAAGTCCGGAGTACGGCACGGTCCAACCGGTCCGTACAAGGCCGGTGACAAAGGGAGAATGCAAGGCGATGGGTGTAGGTGAAGTGAAACCGAAGACGTCCGGAGGTCTCCGGCTCCGTGGTCGGCTGCTGGCGATCGTCATCGCGGTGACGACGGTTGCGGGACTGATCGGTGCCGTGGTCGGCAGCGGCCAGGCCGACGCCCGGATCAACGGCACCGGCGGTGTCGACGAGTTCTGGATCAATTCTTGCGGCATGCCCACCGGCAACGCCCTCGGCCCCGGGAATGGCAACGGAGGGGTCAAGGTCCGTTCGTGGCACCGCCCGGGCAACCAGCGCACGGTCATCATGCTCGACGGCATGCGCGCCCAGTACGACTTCTCGGGCTGGGAGATCAACACCAACATCCAGGAACTGGTCAAGCAGGGCATCAACGTCGTCGAGCCGATCGGCGGACCGGCCAGCTTCTACACCAACTGGAACGCGGCGAGCAACTTCAACGGCCAGCAGGCTCCGTACAAGTGGGAATGCGTCATCAACGACCGGCTGGCCCCGGCGCTGCGGGCTCGCCACTTCGGCACCAGGGGCGGCAAGTTCGCGATCATGGGTGTCTCGTCCGGTGGTAACGCCGCACTGACGCTGGCCGCCCATCGCCGCGACCTCTACTACGCGGCCGGCTCGCTCTCGGGCTACGACTTCCTGAGCGCCCCCGGTATGCACACCATGCTTCGTCTCGCGATGCTCGACGTCGCGCCGGCGCCCTGGAACGTCGACGCCATGTGGGGCCCGCCGTGGGATCCGCGCTGGTACCAGAACGATCCGTCGATGCTGCTCAACCAGATGCACGGCCTCAATCTCTTCGTCGGTTCCGGTAACGGGCTGTTCGGTCAGTACAACGCCCTGCCGAACGTCTTCAACGACCTGATCCAGGGATCGACGCTCGAGGTGCTCGCGTTCACCCAGGCCAAGGCCTTCGAGGGCCTCGCGGCGCTCAACGGGATCAACATCAAGAGCCACTACGGCGTCGGCACCCATGCGTGGGGCTACTGGCAGGACATGGTCTGGAGCGCCAAGGCGCAGGGCTTCTTCCGGTAACCAGCCAGACAAGATCGTCCGGGGCAACCCCGGCCGGAACCGAAAGGTTCGGGCCGGGGTTGTGTCGTTTCTGCGGCCCGAACTGCCCAGACGCAGCAGTACCCCGACGGATCTCGGGTCACAGAAGTCACAAAATTCTCACCTGTCACAGCGTGGCGTCGCCGCTTCCCTCGCCACGACGTGTAAGAAACACCTGAGGCGTTATGACACCAGTGGGATTTCTGTGACTTGAGTGGCCACTGGGTCGACGCGGTTCCCGACCGCGGTGCGTCGACCAACAGGGGCGTGAAGGAGCGCGAGGGAATGCAAACAGTGAGTGGTCGCCGGTCGATCCGGCGCCGGCCCATCCGCACGGCGAGAATGCGCCGGCCCATCCGGGCCGGTATCGCGGCCGTGGTGGTGGCGTTGGTGGCTCTGGGTTGGGTCCTGATCGGCCAATCGGCCGCGACCGGCGCACCCGCACCCGCACCGGCACCTGCCCCGGCAAATCCCGGCCCGGCGCCGGCTCCCGGGCCCGGACCAGCACCCGCCCCGGCGCCGGCATCCCCGCCGGCACCGGCTCCCGCGGCGACGCCGGCACCCACCCAGCCGGCGCACGTGACCAAGACGTTCTGGTACACCGATCGCCGGGTGGCACTCTGGGTCTTCTCGCCCTCGATGAACACCGAGATCCAGGTGCAGATCCTGCTGGCCCGCGACTGGTGGGCCAAGCCACAGGCCAAGTTTCCGCAGCTGACCATGCTCGACGGTCTGCGTGCCCAGGACGACCAGAGCGGCTGGGTCATCAACACCGACATCGTCGACTTCTACAAGGACAAGAACGTCAACGTCATCCTGCCGATCGGTGGCGAATCGAGCTTCTACACCGACTGGAAAGAACCCGACAAGGGCAAGAACTACAAATGGGAGGCGTTCCTCCAGCACGAGTTGCCGCCGATTATCGAAGGCGATTGGCGCTCGACGGACGTGCGTGGCATCGAGGGACTGTCGATGGGCGGTTCGGCAGCGATGATGCTCGCCGCACGCAATCCCGGCTACTACAAGTTCGCCGGCTCGTTCTCTGGCATCCTGCAGCTGACGTCCTACGGCATGCCGCAGGCGATCCAGTTCGCGCTGCGTGACGGCGGCGGCTATGACGCGATGAAGATGTTCGGGCCGCCGAGCGATCCGGAATGGAAGGCGCACGACCCGTATCTGCTCGCCGACAAGTTACGCGGCACCAGCCTTTACATCTCGTCGGGCAACGGCATGGTCGGACCACACGACAAACCGTCGGACATACCGTTGCTGGCCACCAACTACTCCGGCGTGGGGCTCGAACTGCTCTCGCGCGTCACCTCCCAGCAGTTCGCGATCAAGCTGAACCAGCTCGGTATCCCCGGTCAGGCGGTGTACCGGCCGTCGGGAACCCACACCTGGCCCTACTGGGAGTTCGAGATGCACCAGGCATGGCCACAGGCCGCGGCGGCCCTCGGGCTCTCCGGCGACAAGGTGGCGTGCGGGGTCGGCCCGGCGTTCAAGAAGCTCGCCGACAAGGCCCGGATCGGACGGTGCCTCACCCCGGAGTACGCGGTACCGGGCGGCCGGGCCCAAGACTTCGCCAACGCGCGGATCATCACCGGACCGAAGGGCCCGCAGGTGGTCGGCGGAGCGATCGGCGGAGCCTATGTCGGCGCCGGCGGCCCCGGCGGCAAGCTCGGTCTGCCGACGGGCATGGAGGTGCCGGCCGGGCGTGACGGCGGCAAGACGCAGACCTTCGAACACGGCCGGATCGACTGGTCGCCGCGTGGCGGTGCACACCTCGCGCGCTGATGCGCGGCGCCCCGGGAGCACGAACCCGGGGCGCCGCGTGTGCGCGTCCTGAGATCTCACTGTGGAATCGCCACGTTTATGCAGGTGAGGTGGTTCCGGTGGCAAAAGATGTCGGTGCGGTTGGGTAACCTTGCGGGCGGTTGGGACAAACCATCGTATGTGTGTGCGCAGTTGCCACCGCGAGGATCGGCCCGGGTCGGGCGGGTCGGCGCGATCGGTGACGCGTGACGAGGAAGTGAAGATGAGTAAGTACCTGAGGCTGGGCGTGCTGATGACCGGTGCGGTGTTCGCGCTCGGTTCGTTGGCTGCGTGTGCAGACGATTCGACGGCCAGTGCGCCGATCACCAGCAATCCGGTCACCACGACGTCGATGTACTCGGCGGCGCCGAGTTCGTCGGCTCCCGCCGCTGCGAGCACGCAAGAGTCCGCGGCTTCGGCCACCACCGGCGGCTCCAGTCTGCCCGCCACCGCGCCGCGGTCGAGTGCGGAGGCGTCGGGTCAGTTCGCGACGCCGGAAGGGCAGCCGCTCGACGACAAGGCCAAGCGGTACCTGCAGGCCCTGCACAATCAGAACGTCACGTTTCTCGGCGATTCCGACAACAGTGTCGCCCTGACGCTGGCGACCTACGTGTGCGACGCGCAACACAAGAACACCGACCCGGTCACCACCAAGGGCTATGTCGTCGCGCTCGTCGCGCCAGGCACGCAGAACGCACAGGAGGCCAATACCAAGGCCGACAAGGTGATCAAGGCCGCCCAGGACAACTATTGCTGACCGGGACCTGATCGGTGAACCCACGCCGTAACTCTCGCTCACGATCCGGTCGTGCCCTGCGCCTGCTGCTGGCCGCCGTGGCACTGATCGCGATCATCGCGATCGTGTTGATCGTCATCTGGGTCAAGGGTCTCTTCGGGACACCGACGCCGCCCCCACCGCACGGCGGTGGCCCGTCCTCGTCGGCACCCCCGGGCCGGCCGCAGGCCCAACCCGCCGACTGCCCGGATGTGCTGACGCTGGTGGTGCCCGGAACGTGGGAATCCACGCCGAACGACGATCCGCTGAATCCGACATCGAAGCCGGCTTCGCTGCTCCTGCGTGTCTCCAAGGCGATCAGCAGCGAGTTCCCCGCGTCGCGCACCACCGTATATACGGTGCCCTACATCGCCGAGTTCCGGAATCCGACGATTCTCAACGACCGGCAACACTCGTACAACGACTCCCGGACC
Source organism: Gordonia sp. DT219 (assembly GCF_049847065.1). Lineage (NCBI taxonomy): Bacteria > Bacillati > Actinomycetota > Actinomycetes > Mycobacteriales > Gordoniaceae > Gordonia > Gordonia sp. DT219. Next base: position 14,884 of record NZ_JBNCNR010000005.1, read on the forward strand.
CAGGGCTACCGGCGTGCCGCGGGTGAGATCATCTCCACGCACGGCCGGTGCCCGCTGACCCGCTACGTGATCATGGGCTTCTCGCAGGGTGCGGTGATCGCGGGAGACCTCGCATCCGCCATCGGGAACGGTCGCGGAAACGTGCTGCCCCGCTCCGATGCCGATCTCGTCCTCGGCGTGGGCATGATCGCCGACGGCCGCAGGCAGTCCGGTGAGCAACGCGATATCGGTCCCAATCCGCCCGGCGTCGGTGCCGAGGTCGCACTCGCCGGCGTGGGCAGCCTGGTACCGGGCACGACGATGACCGGACCCCGCCCCGGTGGCTTCGGCGACATTCGCAGCAAGGTCGTATCCATTTGTGCCCCAGGCGATCTCATCTGCGACGCGCCGACGGTGTCGAATCCGCTGGGCGCGGTGGGGCAGATGGCCAAAGCCATGAACAACCCGGTGCACGCCATGTACGCGACCCCGCGCTACTGGTCGCTGAACGGTGCGACCGCGACCCAGTGGATGCGCGGCTGGGCGAGCGGATTGATCGACGGGGCGCCGCGTCCCGCGCACAACTGAGCCGGCCCGCCCGGATTCGTTTGGGTGGCACCGCCGTGCTGCATTAACGTGATGTGCTGGCTCGGCGATGTCCCGGAGAGCCGGGGACGATCCGTCGACCATCAGAGCACATGACGAGGCCGGCAGGCAGCACGAGGAGAACGAATGACCGAGGGGGAGGCCACCGGGACCGGTGGCAGCGAATCCACGCTGCGCAAGTTCCGGTTCGGCGCCGGGGGCGAGGGCAACAAAGAAGAGGGCGGTGCCCGCAAGTTCGTGAAGCTCGCCCAGACCGCCGAGGAGTACGGATACGACACCTTTGCCGTGCCCGACCACCTCGGCAACCAGGTCGGGCCGCTCGCTGCGCTGGGCGCGCTGAGTCAGGCGACCGACCGCATCCGGCTGGGCACCTCGGTGCTGGCGAACGGGTTGCGGCATCCGGCGGTGCTCGCCAAAGAAGCCAACACCATCGACGTGCTGAGCAAGGGACGCCTGGAGCTGGGGATCGGCGCCGGGTGGCTCAAGGAGGAGTTCGACAAGGCGGGCATCGAGTTCGAGTCGCCGGGCGTGCGCATCCGGCGTCTCGACGAGTCGCTGACGATCCTCGACAAGCTGATGCGCGGCGAGACCGTCGACTTCGACGGCGAGTTCTACCAGATCAGCGGCCTCGAGGGCAGTCCGCGCCCGCGCCAGGGGCCGCGTCCGCCGATCGCCGTCGGTGGCGGCGGCCCCAAGATGCTGCGGTTGGCCGCCAAACACGCCGACATCATCTCGGTCGCGCCGGGCACCACGCCCGACGGCCGGATGAAGCTCTCGGATATGACGATCGAGAAGACCGCCGCGCGCGTCGACGGCATCCGGGAGGCCGCAGGCGATCGGTTCGATCAGATCGAACTGAACTGGACCATTGCGGTCATCGTCATCACCGATGACCGCCACGCCACCGCCGAGATGGCGCTCAAGGCCCTCGAGCAGGGATATCCGCCGAACATCGAACGCGACACCGAATTCACCGTCGACGACGTGCTGAATTCGCCGTATATCGCAATCGGTTCCTTCGAGGAGATCGCCGAGCAGATCCGCGAGGTGCGCCGGCGCACCTCGATGTCCTACGTCGGCGTGTTCCCGACGCAGATGGATGCGTTCGCGCCTGTCATCTCACTCCTCAAGGGGGAGTAAACTATGTCCTCGGTCCGGGGGAGAAGCCGCACGATAACCGTGGGTGAAGCACTGCTGCAGAGCGGTGATCAGACTGCGGACTGGCGAAGACGGACATGACGATCAGCAAGGAAGTGAAAGGGTTGGGACACGACCGTGCAACCGCGAAGACGCGGCGCGCGGACCAATGACTTACCGAACAATTCGAGTGCCGAGCCAGTCGAGTACCGAGACATTCGAATACAAGCCGGTTGAGTACGAGCCAGTTGAATACGAACAAGTTGAATACGAACCAGTTGAATACGAACCATTGAGTACCGATCCGACCGACGACGCGCAGCGCGACGACGACCGACACCGAAGCGGCCGCATCGCCATACGCCGGGGGTGGTGGCGCCGCGGGGTGTGCCACGAGGTACGCACGACATGCCCGACGAGGGCAGCAACGTGGGGCCACAGGAGTAATGAATGCTGAAGACTGAATTTGAGCAGTTTCTCGACGACAACGGTCAGCTGCACTTCACCGAGGACGCGACGCTCGTCGACTACGTCGAACGCAATGTGCGTGACGCGGCCGACACCCTCGCCTACCGGTACATCGACTACAGCCGGGAACGTGACGGCGAACGTCAGGACCTCACCTGGGCGCAGTTCGGCAAACGTCTCCGGGCCGTGGCGGCGCGGTTGCAGCAGGTCACCAAGCACGGCGATCGCGTCGCGATCCTCGCGCCGCAATCGCTGGAGTACGTGATCGGCTTCTTCGCGGCCCTCTACGCGAGCAACGTCGCGGTCCCGCTGTTCAGCCCCGACGAACCCGGCCACACCGACCGGCTGACCGCGGTGCTCGCCGACTGCGAGCCGACCGCGATCCTCACCTCCACCAAGTCCGCCGAGGCCGTGCGCAACTTCTTCGCCGACCGCCCGGCCAAAGAGCGACCCCGGGTGATCGCCGTCGACGCGGTCCCCGATTCCGTGGGCTCGGCCTGGGTGGCCCCGATCGCCGGCACCGACCACAACAAGGACACCGTCGCCTATCTGCAGTACACGTCGGGCTCGACCCGCGTGCCCGCCGGCGTCGAGATCACCTATCAGGCGGTCGCCGCCAACGTCCTGCAGATCTACGACTGCATCGAGATCGACCGCAACGCGCGCGGTGTCACCTGGCTGCCGATGTTCCACGACATGGGGCTGCTGACGGTGATCCTGCCCGCACTGGGCGGCAAATACATCACGATCATGAGCCCGCAGGCGTTCGTCCGCCGACCGGGGCGCTGGATCCGCGAACTCGCCGCCGACGACGACAACGCCCCCACCTACGCGGCCGCCCCGAACTTCGCCTACGAGCACGCCGCCGTCCGCGGCCTGCCCAAGGAAGGCGAATCGCTGGATCTGTCGAATGTGATCGGCCTGATCAACGGCTCCGAGCCGGTGACGGTCAGCTCGATGAAGAAGTTCAACGACGCATTCGGCCCCTACGGTCTGCCGAAGACCGCGATGAAACCCTGTTACGGCATGGCCGAGGCAACGCTGTTCGTGTCGGCGACCCAACGCGACAACGAGGCCAAGGTCATCCACGTCGACCGCGAGGAACTCAACGCCGGCCGCATGAAGGTGGTCGATTCCGACGCACCCAACGCGGTCGCGCAGGTCTCCTGCGGTCAGGTCGCGCTGAGCCAGTGGGCGGCGATCGTCGACGCGGAGACCGGCGCGGAAAGGCCCGACGGCGAGGTCGGCGAGATCTGGCTGCACGGCATCAACATCGGCGCAGGCTACTGGAACAAGCCGCAGGAGTCGCGCGAGACCTTCGAGAACACGATCCCCACCCCGCTCGCGCAGGGCAGCCACACCGAGGGCACGCCGGCCGACGCGAAGTGGATGCGCACCGGCGACTACGGCGTCTGGCTCGACGGTGAGCTCTACATCACCGGCCGCGTCAAGGACCTCGTCATCGTCGACGGCCGCAACCACTACCCGCAGGACCTCGAATACAGTGCGCAAGAGGCCAGTTCGGCGCTGCGTCCCGGCTTTGTCGCGGCCTTCGCGGTGCCGTCCAACGAGCTACCCCCAGTGGTCTTCGAGCAGGCCACCAGCGGACTGAGCTTCGATCCCGACGACGCCTCCGAACAGCTGGTGATCGTCGCCGAACGCGGCCCGGGCAAACGCCACGATCCGCAGGAGGTCTCCGACACCGTCCGCGCCGCGATCGCCCAGCGCCACGGCGTGATGGCCCGCGACATCCTGCTGGTGCCTGCCGGGTCCATCCCGCGCACCTCCAGCGGCAAGATCGCGCGCCGGGCGACCAAGGCGGCCTACGTCGACGGCAGCCTACGAGGCGGGCACAAGCAGACAGCCTTCCCGGATAGCTTGTGAGAACTCGCGTTACAGCCGCAAACACGGTGTTCGGGGCCGCGCCGCGATGCAGGAGGAAGAGCCAGGAGCGCAGCGACGCCGCGATGACGACGAAGAGCGGTGCACCTGGCCCCGAACGCCCGCGGCGGCGGAGCCGACGCCAACGACCCAAGTACGACGCCAACGACCCAAGTACATTGAGATGTGATGTCTGAAGTGAGTGGTAACGAGCCGACCGCGGCCGTCGAGGTGTCCACCGAAGCTGCCGATGGCGAGACTGCCGGCGGATTGACCGTCCCCGAGCTGCGTGACTGGCTGCGCAGCTGGGTGGCCGAGGCCACCGGTCTGGCGGCCGATCAGATCTCCGACGACCGGCCGATGGAAGAGCTCGGGCTGTCCTCGCGCGACGCGGTGGCGCTGGCCGCCGACATCGAGGACAAGACGGGCGTGGTCCTGACCGCGACCGTCGCATACAACCATCCGACGATCGCGATGCTGGCCAAGCGCATCATCGAGGGCGATCCGGATGAGGACATCGACGTCGATGCCGACCGGTTCTGGGAACGCGAACGCGACTCCGCCGACGACATCGCCATCGTCGGCCTTTCCACCCGATTCCCGAAGGCAGGCAACACCCCGGAATCGACGTGGGCGGCGTTGGCCGAGGGCCGCGACGGCATCTCGGAGCTGCCCGCCGACCGATGGACGGAATTCAAGTCCGATCCGCGGATGGTCGAGATCCTCGACAAGCGCAATCTGCGCGGCGGCTACCTCGACGACGTCAAGGGCTTCGACGCCGACTTCTTCCAGATGAGCCCGCGTGAGGTCGAGATGGTCGACCCACAGCAGCGGCTCGCGATGGAATTGACCTGGGAGGCGCTCGAACACGCTCGTATCTCGGCCAGCGACCTCAAGGGCGGCCAGGTCGGTGTCTTCGTCGGCACATCCACCAACGACTATCAGCTGATGGCCGCGCTCGGACTGGGCGAGGGCTCCGACGAGACGGCCGCGTACGCGCTGACCGGTACCGCGACGTCGATCATCGCCAACCGCGTCTCCTACTTCTACGACTTCCGCGGGCCGTCGGTCGCCCTGGACACCGCGTGCTCGTCGTCGCTGGTCGCGGTGCATCAGGCGGTGCGGAGCCTGCGCTCGGGCGAGTCCGAGGTGGCGCTGGCCGGTGGCGTCAACATGATCCTGACCCCCGCCGCGACCGTCGGCTTCGACACGATCGGCGCGGTCGCCAAGGACGGCCACATCAAGGCGTTCTCGGCCGACGCCGACGGGATGGTGCGGTCGGAGGGCGGCGGTCTGTTCGTCCTCAAACGGCTCGCCGACGCCCGCCGCGACGGTGATCAGGTGCTCGCGGTGATCTCCGGTACCGCGGTGAACTCCGACGGCCGGTCCAACGGCATCTTTGCACCCAACCCGGACGCGCAGGTCGAGGTTCTCCGATCGGCCTACACCGATGCCGCGCTCGATCCGCGCCTGGTCGACTATGTCGAGGCGCACGGCACCGGCACGATTCTGGGCGACCCGATCGAGGCCGACGCGCTCGGACGTGTGGTCGGCCGCGGTCGCGTCGTCGGCGCGCCGGCATTGCTCGGTTCGGCCAAGACGAACTTCGGCCACATGGAGTCGGCGGCCGGCGCCGCGGCGCTGGCCAAGGTGGTCCTGGCCATGGCGCATGACACGATCCCCGCCTCGCTCAACTACACAGGCCCCAATCCCTACATCCAGTTCGACGCCAACGGACTCAAGGTCACCGCCGAGACGACCGAGTGGCCGCGTTACTCCGGTCACGCCGTCGCCGGTGTATCCGGCTTCGGGTTCGGCGGCACCAATGCGCACCTCGTGGTGCGCGAGGTGCTTCCCGGTGACCTCGTCGCAGAACCGGCTGCCGACCCGGTCGCCGAGGCCACGGCCGCCGAGACGCCGGTCGCCGCCGATCCCGACGACGACGAGGAATTTCTCACCGAGGCCGAGCGTGCGGTACTCGCCGCGCAGGCCACGACAGCCGCACCCGAAGCCGTGGTCGCCGAGCGAGATGCGGCCGAGGGGTTCGCGCCGTGTGCCGTCGAGGGTTCGGTTGTGCCCCTGGCGATCTCGGCATTCCTGCCGTCCCGGCGTCGTAAAGCGGCCGCCGACCTGCTGGCCTGGCTCGAATCCGAAGCCGGACAAGCCGCCCCGCTCGCCGACATCGGCCGCGCGCTCGCCCACCGCAATCACGGCCGCTCGCGTTCGGTCGTCATGGCCCGCTCCCACGAGGACGCGGTCAAGGGTGTGCGTGCGGTGGCCGAGGGCAAGGCCAATCCGCTTGTGTATTCAGCAGATTCGCCGGACGCCGCGTCGGCGGTGTGGTTGCTGTCGGGCTTCGGGTCCCAGCACCGCAAGATGGCCAAGCAGCTCTACACCGAGAACGCGGTATTCGCGAAGTACGCCGACCGCGTGGATGAGTTCGTCCAGCGAGAGCTCGGCTATTCGATCGTCGAGATCTTCCTCGACGACGCGCAGACCTACGCCATCGAGACCAGCCAGGTCGGCATCTACACGATCCAGGTCGCGCTCGCCGACACGTTGCGGTACTTCGGCGCCGAACCCGGTGTGCTGATCCCGCATTCGATGGGGGAGGCCTCGGCCGCCTACATCAGCGGCGGTCTGTCGCTCGAGGACGCGACCCGGGTGATCTGCCAGCGTTCACGTCTGATGGGCGAGGGCGAGTCGATGCTCGTCGGCGACGACATCCGGCTGATGGCGCTCGTCGAGTATTCCGCCGAGGACATCAACGACGTGCTCGTCGACTATCCCGATCTGGAGATCTGCGTCTACGCGGCGCCGACCCACACCGTCATCGGTGGTCCGGAGGCTCAGGTCGACGCCATCGTCGAGCGCGCCGAGCAGGAGGGCAAGCTCGGCCGCAAATTGCAGACCAAGGGTGCCAGCCACACCTCGCAGATGGATCCACTGCTCGGCGAATTGGCCTACGAGCTCACCGGTATCGAGCCGCTGCGGCCGAAGGTGGGCTTCTACAGTTCGGTCGACCGGGAGACCTACTACCGGCCCGGGCACGAGCCGGTGCACACCATCGACTACTTCCTCAAGGGACTGCGGCACAGTGTGTGGTTCTCACAGGCGATCGGCAAGGCCGTCGAGAACGGGCACCGTACCTTCCTGGAGCTCTCGCCCAACCCGGCGGTCCTCATCTCCGTTGCGGCGGTGACCTTCTCGGCCGGGCTGCACGATGCGGAGCTGATCGAGACACTGCGGCGCAAGGAGGACGAGAGCTTCGGCGTCGTCAACGCGCTGATGAAGCTGTACGTGCACGGTCACCCCGTGGACGTGGGTGCGTTGTTCGGTACCGGGCCCGACCGCGGCTTCGCCGACATCCCGCGAACCCGCTTCGAGCGCAAGAACTACTGGCTCAAGGCCGTTCTCTCTTCCGGTGGCGGCAGCGCGACGGTCCCCGGTGCGCACGTCGCCCTGCCCGACGGCCGGCACGCGTGGGAGGTCGACGCCGCGTCGGTCACCGATCCGCGTGAACTCGTGCGCGCCGCGGCGGCGCAAGTACTCTCCGAACCTGCGGTCGGTGCCGCCGTGGCCCACGGCGGGTTCCCCTCGCAGGGCTCGCTCACCACGACCCTGAGCCCACATCCGGGCGGTGCCTCGGTGACCGTGCATGCCAAGCAGGACAAGAACTTTGCGCTGCTGTTCGAGGCCGTCGTGACCGGGTCCCTCGACGGCGCCGTCTCGCCCGCCGGTGGCGCCGCCTCGCCCGCCGACAGCGCTCGTCCGGGTGCCGACGGCGCCCTGGACCCGCAGAAGATCGGATATATCGACACCTCGGTGGTGGTCGAAGACGAGATCGTCGACGACATCGGTGACAAGTGGGACCCGCAATCGGGTGAATCCATCGACGATCGGCTGGCGCGCATCGTCGGCGAGTCGATGGGATACGACCCCGAAGACCTGCCGCGCGAGATCCCACTCGTGGAGCTGGGCCTGGATTCGCTGATGGCGGTCCGGATCAAGAACCGCGTCGAGTTCGAATTCGACATCCCGCAACTGCAGCTGCAGGCGATGCGGCAGGCCGATCTCTCCGACGTCGCGAAGTTCGTCGACTACGCGGTCCATCACCGCGACGAGCTCGACAGTCTTGCCGGTGCGGATGGCGAGCTCGACACCGCCGCGCTCAACGCCTACATCGACGAGCAGAACGCCAAGCGCGCCGCCGAGCCGGCTCCCGAGCCTGCCGAGCCGGCCAAGCCTGCCGAGCCCGCTCCCGGGCCCGCCGAGCCCGCCCGCGGGCCGGCCGATATCACCTCGCAGGCCGCGGTGGCAGAGGCGGCCGGGGCCGACGTCCCGCCGCGTGATGCCGCCGAGCGCCTGACGTTCGGGGTGTACGCGGTGGTGACCAAACGATCGGCAGGCGGCATCTTCACCAAGCTGCCGGTGCTGGAAGAGCAAGTGGCGCAAGCGCTCACCGACAAGCTCAACGAGCGCACCGGCGGCGACATCGACGTCGAGGACATCCTCGACTCGGAGACCATCGAGGAGATGTCGAACTACGTTCGCAATTACCTCGACGCGGCCGCCGACACCGACGGCTTCGTCCGCTACCTGCGCCTGGTGCCGGACGGCAAGAAGACCTACGACACCACTGCCGGTGACCCCGCCCCGATGCTGCTGTTCCATCCGGCAGGCGGGAACACCGCCGCGTACGAGGCGCTGCTGAAGCGGCTTCCGCCGACGCAGCCGGTCATCGGCTTCGACCGGGTCGAGGGCACCATCGAAGAGCGTGTGCGGCAATACCTTCCGCGCCTGCGTGAAGTGGCGCCGCATGGCCCGTACGTGCTGGTCGGCTGGTCGCTGGGCGGGGCGCTGGCCTACGGCGCGGCCCAGGTGCTGCGCGCGGAGGGCGAAGAGGTGAGCTTCGTCGGGCTCATCGACGTGGTGCGCCCGCGCCACGACGTCGAGGAGACGCCGGAGACCAAACGTGCGCGCCTGGAACGGTGGAAGGACTTCGCGATCCGCAACTACGATCTCGACGCCGACATCCCGATCCCGATGGATCGGCTCGTCGAGGCCGACGACGAAGGACAGTTCGCGATCATCATGGAGATGATGTCGATGTCGGGCACCAAGATCCCCGGCGGCATCATCGAGCATCAGCGCACGTCGTTCATCGACAACCGGGCTCTCACCAACATCCGTCCGACGCCCTACGACGGCAAGGTCATCCTGTATCGGGCCGACCGGATGCACGAGGGCGCAATCGAACTCGAGCCGCAGTGGGCCGAGATCGACGAGGACGGGCGGTGGCGTGAGGTCGTCGAGGACCTCGAGATCATCCACATCGGCGGCGATCACCTGTCGATCGTCGACGAACCGTTCATCGGCAAGATCGGCGCAGACCTCACCAAGCGGCTCGGTGGCCTCGACGCCACCACCGAAAACTGAGCGATCCGCGCGGATTCGCAGACCGGACAAAGGGATACACCGCCATGGACACCACCGCAGCCAAACTCGCAGACTTGAAGGCCAAACTCGAGCTCGCCCAGGAGCCGGCCGGCGAGAAGGCGGTGGCCAAGCGGGCGAAGAAGGGGATCTTCTCGCCCCGTGAGCGTCTGGAGATGCTCTTCGACCCGGGAACATTCGTCGAGATCGGTGCGCTGGCCAAGATGCCGGGCGCCGCCGACACCGGATACGGCGACGGTGTGGTCACCGGGCACGGGCTGGTACACGGCCGGCCGGTGGCCTCGTTCTCCCACGATCAGTCGGTACATGGTGGGACGGTCGGAGAGATGTTCGGCCGCAAGGTTTCTGCACTCATGGAGTGGGCCGGCCGACTCGGCTGCCCGATGGTGGGGATCAACGACTCGGCCGGCGCCCGGATCCAGGATGCGGTCACCTCGCTGGCCTGGTATGCCGAGATGGGCCGCCGCAATGACCTGCTCTCGGGTCTGGCGCCGCAGATCTCGGTGATCCTCGGCAAGTGTGCCGGCGGGGCGGTGTACACCCCGGCCAACACCGACATCCTCGTCGCCGTCGAGGACAAGTCCTACATGTTCGTCACCGGTCCCGACATCATCAAACAGACCACGGGCGAAGAGATCTCGGCCGAGGATCTCGGCAGCGCCCACAATCAGGCGCGGTGGGGCAACATCCACCACGTCGCCGTGGACGAGAAAGCGGCGTTCGAGTGGGTGCGAGAGTACCTGCAGTACATGCCGTCGAGTTGCTACGAGCAGCCGCCGGTGATCAATCCCGGACTCGAACCGGAGATCACCGAGTCCGATCTCTCGCTCAACTCGTTCATGCCGGATTACGACAACGCCGGGTACGACATGCACGACATCATCATCAAGCTGTTCGACGACGGCGGCTTCCTCGAAGTCGGAGAGCTGTTCGCGCCCAACATCATCACCGGCTATGCGCGTGTCGACGGGCATTCGGTCGGTGTGGTCGCCAATCAGCCGAGCGTGATGGCAGGCACCCTCGACACCGACTCATCGGAGAAGGCCGCGCGATTCGTCCGCATCTGCAATGCGTTCGGCATCCCGCTGATCTTTCTCGTCGACACCCCGGGGATCCTGCCGGGACTCGTCGAAGAGCAGAAGGCGACCATCCGACGGTCCGGGCGCTTCCTGTACGCCTACGTCGAGGCCGACGTGCCGAAAGTGACTGTGGTGCTGCGTAAGGCATATGGCGGCGCGTACGCGGTGATGGGTTCCAAGCAGCTCGGCGCCGACCTCAATTTCGCGTGGCCGTCGGCCAAGATCGCGGTGATGGGTGCCGAATCGGCGGCAGCGGTGCTGACCCGGCGACAGACCGAGGGATTGTCGGCGCGGGAAGCCGACAAGGTGCGGCGCGACTTCATCGACTTCTACAACACGATGATGGCCACCCCGTATCTCGCGGCCGAACGTGGCTACGTCGATGCCGTCATCGAGCCCGCGCAGACGCGACTGCAGCTGCGAAAAGCGTTGGCGCAGTTGCGGGACAAACAGATCATCCGCACTCCGCGCAAGCACCTGCTGATGCCGATCTGAGCGATCGGCTTCCTCAGCCGACCGTGTGACCGACCAGATGCCCGATGGCGTAGGTCACGATCATCGCGATCGCACCACCGAGTACGACGCGCCACATCGGACGCCACGGTGACGATCCGCCCAGAGTGGCACCGGTGAAGCCGGTGATCGCCAGGGCGGCGAGCACCGCGATGAAGGTGATGGGAACGCGCAGGTGCGGCGGTGGCACCAGGATCGCGATCATCGGCAGCAGCGCCCCGGAGAGAAATGAGACGGCCGAGGAGGCCGCGGCCTGCCACGGGTTGGTGAGCGCGTCGGGGTCGATACCGAGTTCGATGTCGACGTGCGCCCCGAACGCATCGCGTTCGGTCAGTTCCGTGGCCACCTGGGTCGCGGTCTCGTGGCTGAGTCCCCTCTTCTCGTAGAGGCCGACCAGTTCGTCGAACTCGGCCTCCGGCTGCTCGTGCAATTCCCGGCGCTCCTTGGCCAGCAACGCCCTCTCGGTATCGCGCTGGGTGCTCACCGACACGTACTCGCCGAGTGCCATCGACACCGCGCCCGCGGCCACCCCCGCGATGCCAGCGGTGAAGATCGGGCCGCGATCGATCGTGGCGGCGGCCACGCCGATCACGATGCCCGCTGTCGAGACGATGCCGTCGTTGGCGCCGAGGACCCCCGCGCGCAGCCAGTTGAGCCGGCTGGCCAGCGAACCGACGTCGTGCGGCTCATCCGAATGCTGGTGCGGTGGTTCAACAGACCGGCGTTCGTCACCGGTTCCGCCGAGGTGGGTCATAGGTCTACTGAAGCGCCAACGCCAACGATCACGCAAGCAAGGTGAGGCTGCGGTCACGGACCGAAGACCAGGTGGCGGGCGTGCCGGCCGCTGCCGGGCGATCAGAGATGGATCGCTCTCCCACGACTCGACGCGAGCAGCTCACCCGGTCGGCGAGCGCCACGCACCGGGTCGCCGGCGACGCGCCGGCAGCCCGCTGACGCCGTCGACGAACACGCGGGCGGCCGCGTTGGTGCGATGCCTGAGGCGGGCACTCATACTCGTCCACTACTGTGTCGATCTGAGATGACTGAGCCCGCGACGCCGACGTCCACCACGCCCGATCGGCGTGGCGATGGCCGCACCCTCCATATCGGTGGCGTCCGGATTCCGTCGAATCCGCGGGTCTGGGCCACGATCTCCGTTCTCGCCGGAGCGGTGGCGATCCTGGCCGGCGTACTCACCCCCTTCCTCCCGGTCACGGTGCACACCGCGTCGATCACCTGGCCGCAGGGGCAGCAGCAGGGCGCCGCGCCGGGCATCACCGCGCCGCTGGCCGCGCAGACCGCCGCGCACCTCGACGTGACCGCCGATTGCCGGGTCCTCGCGCGCGCCGTGCGCGATACCGGCTCCGGTGCGACCACAATCTTCGCCACGATGCCCAAGGGCGCCGACAATGCCCGGCAGAGCGCGCTGTTCGTCACCGCCGATACCACTGGCGTCAGCGTCGTGACGCGCGGAACGCAGATCGCCGCGGCGACCGCCGATCAGGTGGCGAACTGCCGGAGCCTGCACGTGACCTCGGCCCGCGACGGGGTCACCGCCCACTTCGTCGGCGTCGGCACCCCGGACGCCGCGGGCACGGCCCCGCCTGCCGACCAGCCGCAGATCGCCGGACTGTTCACCGACCTCACCGGCACCGCAGGCGTGTCGGCGCACCTCGAGATCGACAACCGGTTCGACACCAGCCCGTCGGCGATCAAACTCGCCGTGATGATCATCGGCATCCTCGCGGCTGTCGTGGCGTTCATCGCGATTGCGGCCCTCGACGTCCTCGGCGGATACCATCGTCGCGTCGGGCGGATCGACGTGCGCCGGCTGCTGAGGCCCCGGGCCGCCGACCTCGCCGTCACGGCGGTACTGGTGGTGTGGCATTTCCTGGGTGCCGGGTCCTCCGACGACGGCTACATCCTCGGCATGGCCCGCAACAGCTTCGACGCGGGCTACCTCGCCGACTACTACCGCTTCTACGGCATCCCCGAGGCTCCGTTCGACTGGTATTACTCCTTCCTCGCGCACTGGTCGGAGGTGTCGACGGCCGGGGTGTGGATGCGCCTGCCCGCCCTGCTCGCCGGCCTGCTGAGCTGGTTCGTGCTCAGCCGCATCCTGCTGCCGCGACTCGGCGGCGCCGTGCGCCGATCGCAGTGGGCGATGTTCACCGCCGCCGCGGTCTTCGTGGCGTTCTGGATGCCGCTGTGCAGCGGTCTGCGCTCGGAGTCGATCATCGTGCTCGGCACCCTGCTGACGTGGTGGGGCGTCGAGCAGGCCATCGCCACGCGCCGGCTCCTGCCCGCCGCGGCGGCCACCCTGACCGCGTGCCTGACCCTCGCGCTCGCACCACACGGCATCATCGCGGTGGCGTTGCTCCTGGCCGGTTCCCGCCCGATGCTGCGGATCCTGCGGCGCCGGTCCGGACAATTCCTTCTCACCTGGCGTGGGCGGACCCTCTGGGGGTCGGGTGCGCCACCGCTGCTCGCACCGCTCGCCGCGGCCGTGGGTGCGGTGATCATCGTCGTCTTCCGCGACCAGACCCTTGCCACGGTGGCCGAGTCGCTGCGCATCCGCCTGACCGTCGGCCCGACGCTCTCCTGGTTCCAGGAGTTCCTGCGCTACTACTATCTGACGCTGACCACCCAGGACGGCACGCTCGTGCGCCGGGTGCCGGTGTTGCTGTTCTTCGCGGCCGTCGCGGTGACGGTTGCCGTCATGTTGCGCCGCAAGCGGATTCGCGGCATCGATCCGGCGCCGGTGTGGCGGCTGATCGGCGCGATCGGCCTGACCATGGTGCTGTTGGGTTTCACGCCCACCAAGTGGACGGTGCAGTTCGGCATCTACACCGGGCTCGCCGCCGCGATGGCCGCCGTCACCACCGTCGCCGTCGCCCAGACGTCGCGCCGCTCGCCCCGCAACCTCTGCGTGTACATCGCCGGGCTGCTGTTCGCCTGCGCGGTCGCGGTGGCCGGCGAGAATGCGTGGGGCTGGGCCTACGACTTCGGCATCGCCTGGTTCGACAAGGCACCGGTCATCGGAGGCCACCCGCTGTCGTCGATCTTCTTGGTGCTGACCGTCATCGCGCTCGCCGCAGCGGTGTGGTTCCACCTGCGGATCGACGTCGACGCCGAACACGGCCGTACTCCCGGTGATTCGGGGCGGTCGCGACTGAAGACGGGTATCGCCTCGTCCCCGATGCTGGTGATCGCGACGCTGGTGGTCCTCGTGGAGCTCGCACTGTTCGCCAAGGCGGCCGCCGCCCGCTCGGACACCTACACCACCTTCGGCGCCAACATGTCGGCGCTGGCCGGTAACCCGTGCGCCATGGCCGATAAGGTTCTCGTCGAGAACGACCCCGATGTGGGTGCGCTGCAACCGATCGGCACCTCCGACGTCGCGGCCGCGCTGGCCGGCGAGCAGACCGGGTTCACCCCCGATGGGGTGGCAGGCGACCTCACCCCGGATGCGACGACGCTCGGTGCCGGGACGATCAACACCGCCGGTGATCTGTCCCGGCCGTACGTGGTGTCGGGTGGTTCGCCCGGCACCATCGGCGGCCGCGGACCCAAGGGCGTCAACGGCAGCACCGCGGCGCTGCCCTTCGGACTCGACCCCGCGAAGACGCCGGTGCTCGGCAGCTACGGCCACGACAACGGCACCGCCGAATTGACCTCGCTGCCGTACCGATTGCCTGCCCGGAACGCGTCGCCGCTGATCGTCATCAGCGCGGCCGGGTCGATCCTGTCGGTCGACCAGGACGGCGTCATCACCCCGGGCAGGCAACTGCACGTGGAGTTCGGCAACGTCGTCGACGGCGCCTTCCAGGCCGTCGGCGCCCCGTTCGTGCCGATCGATCCCGGTCCTGACCGGCCCAACCGGCCGTGGCGCAACCTGCGTATCCCGATGACCGCGGTGCCGCCGCAGGCCGGCGCGATGCGCATCGTCGCCGTCGACGACAACCTCGCCAACGATCAGTGGCTGGCGTTGACCCCGCCGCGCGCCCCGAAACTGGAGACGCTGCAGGATCTCGTCGGCTCGGACTCGCCGGTGCTGCTCGATCTCTCGGTGGCCAGCCAGTTCCCGTGTCAGCGTCCGGCCACGGTATCCAACGGGATCAGCGAGATCCCGCAGTGGCGGATCACCCCGGACCGGACCACCACATTCTCCAAATCCAAGTCGTGGCAATCGGCGTCGGACGGCGGCATCCTCACCGCATCCGACGCGCTGACCACGTCGAATACGGTGGCCACCTACCTCGAGAACGACTGGTATCGCGACTGGGGCAGCCTGCTGCGCCTGACCCCGCTGGTATCGGACGCGCCGCCGGCGCGGGTGCAGACGGGGACCGGATCGACGTGGGGCTGGACGCGGAACGGAGCGATCAGGGTGGTGGCCGAGAGTGACTGATCACACCGAGAAGACCGAGCCCACCGAGCTCGATCGGGACCCCGGGACCGACGCCACCGATACCCGCACCACCGAGACGGGAACGTCGGGTCTCACCCCCCGCACCATTGCCATCGCGCGGATCGTCGCCGTGACGACCGGCCTGCTGGGTATCGTGCTCGCCATCGCGATGCCGCTGTTGCCGGTGAGCTACACCAAGGTCGTCATCAACTGGCCGCAGTTCGGGACGAGCGAGCCGGGTGTGCAGAATGTGGTCGCGCCCAACGTGTCCTACACGCCGGTGAACATGGACATCGCCGTGCCGTGTCGGTTGGCCGCCGACCTGCCCGCGGCCGGCGGGGTGCTGGTGTCGACGGTGCCGTCCAACGGCGCCGAGGCGGGCAAGGTGGGACTGTTCGTCCGGGCCACCACCGACCGGCTGCTGGTCACACAGCGAAACATGGTCCTGCTCAACGTGCCTCGCGAACAGGCGCAGACCACTGCGGGCTGCACGGTGGTGATCCACGCCGACACCGGCGGCATCCGCGGCGAGATCCGCGGGCTCTCGACCGATGGTGGCGCCCCGCCCAGTTTCGCCCTCGACGACTCCAACGCCCGGCCACAGATCATCGGCGTGTTCACCGAACTGCCGAAGAACGTGGACGCGCAAGGACTTTCGTACTCCTCGACCGTCGACACGCGGTTCGTCTCAAGCCCCACCACGCTGAAAATGGCGGCCGCGATCCTGGGTGTGATCGCCACTCTCGCGTCGATGATCGCGCTGGCGGTCCTCGACCGGCAGGACGGCCGCAAGCGCCTGCGCTGGTTGCCGCGCCGGTGGTGGCGGATCACCTTGCCCGATGCGGTCGTCGTCGTGGTGCTGGTGATCTGGCTGTTCGTCGGCGGTAATACCGCCGACGACGGATACCAGGTGACGGTGGGCCGGGTGGCGCCCGGTGCCGGTTATCTGGACAACTACTACCGCTATTTCGGTGCGCCGCAGGATCCGTTCGGTTGGCACTATCGATACCTCGCGCTCTGGATGCAGGTCAGCACCGCGACGCCATGGCTACGCCTGCTGCCCTTGCTGTTCGGGCTCGCAGGCTGGTTCCTCCTGTCCCGCGCCGCGTTCGGCCGGGTCGGTGCCGCGGTCCGCTCGTCGAAGGCGGCGCGCTGGGCCGGCGCATTCGGCTTCCTCGCGGTGTGGCTGGCGTTCAACAACGGTCTGCGGGTGGAGCCCATCCTGGCGGTCGGCATCCTGGCGACGTGGTTGCTCGTCGAGCGATCCGTGGCCACCGGCCGGCTGTTCCCGCTCACCCTCGGCATCGTCGTCGCCGCATTCACCCTCACCGTGCATCCCGCCGGTGCGATCGCCGCCCTGGTACTCGTTGCGGCACTTCGGCCGATCATCAAACGCCTGCGGATACGCATCCGCCGCGACGGCTGGCTGCCGGTGCTCACACCCATCGTGGCATCCGGGTTGCTGGTGCTCTACGAGATCTTCGCCGACCAACCGCTCGCGTCGATCCTCGAGGGCATCAAGGTCCAGGGGATCGTCGGCCCCACCAACAAATGGTGGACCGAGGCGATGCGCTACTACATCCTGCAGAACCCGACCACCGACGGGTCGATCGCCCGGCGCATCGGGATCTTCGTGACCTTCCTCGCGGTGATCATCATCGTGCTCACCCTGCTGGCCAAGCGACGGGTGCCCGGAGTCGCGACCGCACCGCTGTGGCGGCTGGTCGCGGTACTCGCCGGAGCCGTTGGCGTGCTGGCCTTCTCGCCCACCAAGGCCACCCACCAGTACGGCACGTTCGCCTGCCTCACCGGTGTCCTCGTCGCGGCTGCGACGACGATGATCTCGCCCGGGGTCATCCGACGGCGCTGCAATCGGACGTTCATCGCCGCGGCCGCCACCTACGTCCTGGCGGTCACCTTCGCCGGGCGCAACCAGTGGTGGTACGTGGGCAGCTACGGCATCCCATGGGGCGACGACACCCCGAAGGTGGCGGGGATCGAGCTCTACATCCCGATCCTGCTGGTCGCGATCGCGCTCACCGCACTCGGGGCGTGGCAGTACTACCGCGACGACCGGCGCGCCCAGCAGGGTCACGCCGTCGTGGAATCCACCACGGGCTTGCGTGGCCTGCTCGGGCGGATGCCGACGTATTCGCTGGCCATCGTGCTCGCGATCGTGGTCGTGTTCAACCTGATCTCGTTCGGGAAAGGTATTCAGACGCAACGGGGCTCGTGGTCGTGGGCGAGCTCCAACGTGAACGCGCTCCGCGGCAACCCGTGCGCCCTGGCCGACGCGGTGCTCATCGAGCCGGACGCGAACAAGGGCGTCCTGGCGCCCGCTCGTGTTGCCGGACAGCACGATCCGTCGCCGGGGGCGGCCCTGGCCGGTGCCGGGATGACCGGGTTCACCCCCAACGGGGTGGCCACCGATCTGGAGAACACCTACGACGAGTCCTCCGACGGGAACGATACCCAGGACCCGTCGCAAACCGACCCGACTGTCTCGCAACAACTTCCGTCGGGTACGGCCGGTGCCACCGACACCGGTGGCGGCACCACCTCCACCACGGGCGTCAACGGCTCGTCGGTCAAGTTGCCGTTCGGCCTGAATCCCGCCCACGTCCCGGTGCTGGGCAGTTTCGGCGCGCCGAACGGGCACGCACAGTTGACCTCCGACTGGTATCAGATGCCCGCCCGCAGCGACGACGCGCCGCTGGTGACGATGGCGGTCGCCGGACAGGTGTCGTTCATCGACGACGTCGCGGTCACCCACGACGGGCAGAAGGTCCGGCTCGAGTTCGGCCGGGTCGGACCCGACGGCAAGGTGACGACGGTCGGTTCGATGCTGCCGATGGGAATCGACACCGCGCCGGAGTGGCGCAATCTGCGGTTCCCGTTGGCGCAGGCACCGCCGCATGCGAGTGTGGTGCGCGTCGTCGCCGCGGACACGAGTACCGATCCGGCGCAGTGGCTGGCGATCACCCCGCCGCGGGTGACCCCGATGGTGACGCTGAATTCACTGGTGGGCAGCGAGGATCCGGTGCTGCTCGACTGGGAGGTGGCCTTCGCCTTCCCGTGCCAGCGCCCGGCCGGTGTCCACAACGGCATCCTCGAAGTGCCCAGGTGGCGGGTCACGCCCGACGCCGACGGCGAGCGCGTCAACTCCCGGCGCTGGATGGCCGGCGACTACGGCGGTCCGCTCGGCATCGTCGAGAACGACCTGAAACCGATGGTGCTGCCGTCCTACCTCCGCAACTCGTGGGCCAAGGACTGGGGCAGTCTGCAACGTCTGACGCCACTCGTTCCGCAGGTACCTGCTCAGCTTGAGGTGTCCCAGGACGTTCGCAACGGGCTCTGGACCCCCGGACCGATGCGGGCCATCACCAACTGAGCACAGCCCCCAGAGATGGACACCTCGGTGCGGTGGAAATCGAGAGGCGCCGGGTGGGGTGTGACTGGCAGAATCGGCCCCGTGGAAACCGATGTGTCTCTGTCTGTGTCGGATGCAGGTGAGCTGTTGACCCTTCAACGTGCCGCTTACGTCACCGAAGGGCAGGCGCATCACGATCTACGGCTGCCGCCGTTGATCCAGTCGCTGGACGAGTTGACGACCGAGCTCTCGGATCCGTCGGTGGTTGCGTTCGGGCTACGGGATTCCAGGTGGCGTCTGGTCGCTGCGGTCCGCGTGAACATCGATTGTGCGAAGGAGATTGCCGTGCTGGGCCGGCTGGTCGTGGCGCCGGACCTGCAGGGTCGCGGTCTGGGGAGCCGCTTGCTTGAACTGGTAGAGCAGCGACTCTCCACTGAAGTTGTTGAGTTGCAGCTGTTCACGGGCGAGCACAGCGCAGGCAACCTGCGACTCTATGCCAGATTCGGCTATCGAGAGACACACCGAACTCTGACACCAGGTGGGTACGCATTGGTCCATCTGAGCAAGCCATTGAGGTAGCGGCGGCGGCGGCTCTGCAATGCCCGCAATTCTCAACGCCGGGTGCGGCGGGCGATGATCTCTGCGGCGAGTCGGTCGGCTTCCTCGGTGGCAGTGGTTTCGCCGCGCAGGACGCGACGGACGGCGGCTTCGTCACGGTCTGTCAGGGCCATGCCGGCCATCTCGTGGCCGGCGGCGACCGCAGCCGGCATCTCTTCTTCGGTATGGGTGACGTGCAGTGCAGCCATGTGACGTCAATCCTCCTGATCGGGTGCGCGTCCGACTCTACCCGAGATGGAGACAGTGCAGGTCAGACGTGGTCGGCGGCGGTCGCCGAACGATACTCAGTACCGGATCGGCGCCGGGCTCCAGAGTCCGCTGCGAGTCTGCGTGCCCGTGGTGATCTCGGCGTGATGGGTGACGCCGTCGTAGGGGACCAGACGCTCGAGGGAGCCCCAGTCGCGGCCGACGTCGCCCTGCAGGTAGGTCGCCAGCGCGGTGGGCTGCAGGAGCACCTGCTCCCAGCCGCGGGGTCCGCCGCCGAATGCGTCCTGCCAGGCCGACACCGCCGCGGACAGGTCGGCGCCTGGGCTGATGCGCCACTCGGGCAGTTCGGCGACGCCGTCGTGGTGGGTGAAGGGACGCTGGCAGGGGAACACCAGGCCGGAGGTCCAGTCCACGTGCACCGGCGCGGTGGAGCCGACGACCTGCTGCACCGTCTGCATCTGCGGCAACCGCGGTGGCGTGACGATGATGTAGCGGTCCGAGGTGAGGTTGTCGTCGGTGGCGATGATGCGCACCGCGGTGACGCCGTCGGGCAGATCGCTGGTGGGCACCCGGACGTTGCGCCACGAGGGCCGCGGGCCGGGATCGATCATCTGGACCGAGCCGGTGGGTTGCAGATCGGCATCGTGGGTGCCCGGGCCGGGCTTGTCGGAGGTGTACTCCAACAACAGATCCTGCGGATTGTCGAACTGTCCGGCGATCGAGAAGGTGACGAGCGGGCGGTCCCGGTAGTCGGCGGGCATCTTGTACCACCCCGAGGTCAGGTGCGCGGGCGTCTGCTCACCATCCGAATAGCTGCCCAGCACCGGGGTTTTCGATCGGTTGAGCTCGAAGGGCAGTGCGGCGTGGCTGCCGTTGACGCCGGGGGTGGCCACCTGCCCGGCGCCGGTGCCGCCGGCGTTGGCGATCAGCACGTCCGGGTCGGCGGCCGCGTCGCCCGCGAGCACGCCCAGCGCGCCGGCGGGTGTCTTGGTGTCCAGGTCGTCGGAAATCCCGTCGGGGCCGAACCCACTGGTGGCCGGACGCGCAGACGTCGGTGGCGCGGTGGCCGGGCCGGCGAGTGGATCGGTGAGTGTCGGGTCGACCGGGGACAACTGGAAGCTGCTCGGGTTCTGCTCGACCCACACCTTGTCGGCCATGCCGCACTGCTTGCCCGCCAGCGCCTCGAGATTGGAGCGGGGGACGGAGTACGAATCACTTTGGTGGATACCGGCGAACGCAGCGGTCACGAGTTCGAAGACCACCACCGCGGCGGCCACCCACGCCAGTGGGGCCCCGGCCAACGAGTGCGCGCCCCGGCGGTACCAGGGGTGCGAGCCGGTGGGTTGCGCTACCGGATCGGGACCGGGGTCGGTGCCAGTGAACGGTTCACGGAAGTGAAACCACAACGCCAGCAACAACAACACCAGCGAGATCGCCAGCATGAGCGTGCCGAGACGGACCACGATGGTCACCTGGTCGACACCCCATGGCATACCCCAGGCCGACGAGTAGTAGTACGAGTTGGGACCGGTGAAGGCCAGGCCGACGATGAAGAACACCAGCGCCGCATACAAAGTCCGGTTGCGCCGGGAGTGCATGGCGCTCTGGCTCGCCGCGATCGCCGCGATCGCCGCCAAAGCGGCTGCGAGACCGGCGAACACGCCGAAGTGGTGGGTCCACTTGGTGGGCGTGAACATCAGGAACACCAGCGAGGCGAAGGTGATTCCGACGATGCGCCGCGTCGGGCCGATCGCCGTGCCGGGGATGCGCGACTTGCGGATGAGTACCGCCGCCGACACGACCATGCCGAGGATCATCGCCAGCACGGCGAACCGCCGGCCGATGGAGCCGTCGGCGGAGAACGCGAACAGCGTTGAGTAGCGGTCGATCTCGTTGTACCAGTGCAGCGACGGACCGAGGGCCGTCTTCATGCTCGACGCCTCGAGGAACGAGCGCAGCGTCAGATTGGCGAAGACCACGAAGATGACGAAGGTACCGGCCGCGAGGATCGGGGCGAGCAGGGCGAGGTACGAACTCCATCCGTTGCCGATGGCCCGGGCCCGTTTGATGAGCGCCAGGATCATCGGTCTGGCGCCGGCGATGAGCGCCGCGACAGCCAGCAATCCGGTGGGCCCGGCGGCGAGGCTGAACGCACCGAACAGACACGCCAGCGCCGCGGGCAGCAGCCGGCCGGTGGCGATCGAGCGTTCGACCGAACACCAGGTGAGCAGTGCACCCAGGCAGATGATCGGTTCGGGCCGCAGGCCGTTGTTGAACGGGAACCACGACGCCAGGAACACGAACGCCGCGGTCCAGCCGACGCCGGGCCGGATGGTCGCGGCCCGGCCCAGCCGGGGCAGCACTTCGTGACTGATGATCAGCCACGACACGACACCGCAGAGCAGGCCCGGTAGCCGCATCCACGGACTGGCCACCGACACGTGGCTGAGCAGTCCGAACACCTGGTAGTACCAGCCGAACGGTGCCTCCGGTGCGCCGTACCAGCGGAAGTAGTTGGCGGTGTACTCACTGTGCTGCGCGACGCGCGCCATCGTCAGCAGGTAGCCGTCGTCGGAGGTGTTGGGGCCGATGAAATGCCAGACGAGCAACGAGGCGAGCACCACGTAGTCGCGCAGATTGAGGCGCCACCAGCGGGCCGGGAAGATGCGGCGGTGCTTGCGGCCGTCGGTGGAGTCGAGCACCGCCAGCGCCGAGAGTGACAGCAACGCGCACACGATGCCGAAGATCAGTACCAGCCACTTCAGGATCGTCGGGGTGCTGGTGTAGCGCGTGTCGATGGTTGCCTGGGCGTGCAGACCACCGAGGGTCGCTGCGGGGCCGGACAAGTCGGTGAACAGCCCGGTCATCTGCGGTCGCTGGTCGGAGTTGAACAGGTCGCGATCGGCAGTGGTGCCCGTCAGCGACTCGCCCTTGTCGTTGCTCATGCCGACGAATTCGGCGGTCACCTCGTCGGAGTCGGCATGCACGACGATGTTGCGGCAGTCCTGCGACCGGATCTGCGCCAGCGTCGCCGACACCAGCGGCACGTTGCGGTTGACGACCTCGACGGTCTGCTTGTCGGCGGGATCGGTGGCAGCACCGCTCTTGCGGATGAACAGCCCGCGTTCGGGCGACTTCTCGGCGCCCTTGGGCGTCGTCGAGAGCAGGACGGATTGGTCGCCGCGGAGTTCACCGACGGCCGAACACGGCACCTGCACGTCGAGGTCGATGGGGACGTAGCTGATCAGGGGCGCGGTGACCGAGTTGATCTGACCGTGCTGCGGCCAGGTGATCGACGCGGTGGTCTGGTTGACCGGCATGAACGGCGTCGCCAAGGCGAGGAACAGACCGAGCAGGCCTGTGGTGATTGCTACGAGCTTCGCTCGCCCGACCGTCGACGCTGCTGGCACAAACAGTGATGGTAGTTGGTGGGCTCGACGCGACCGGAGCGGCCATTGCCCTCGACTACGCTGGCGATCATGCCGACCGATCCCGCCACCGACTCCGCGCCTCTCCCGATCCTGCTGCTCAACGGGCCCAACCTGAACACCCTCGGTGTGCGGGAACCGGACATCTACGGCACCGACACCCTCGCCGACGTCGTCGACCTCGCCGAGCGCACCGCCGCGGAACTCGGCTTCGGTCTCCGGGCGGCGCAGACGAATCACGAGGGCGAGATGATCGACTGGATTCACGAGGCGCGGGGAGCGGTCTGCGGCATCGTGATCAACCCGGCGGGATGGACACACACATCGGTGGCGCTCGCCGATGCGCTCCTGATCCCCGAGGTGCCGATCATGGAAGTCCACCTCAGCAACGTCCACAAACGCGAGGCGTTCCGGCACCACTCCTACATCTCGCCGAACGCCTCGGGGATCATCGTCGGCTACGGAATCCGCGGATACGAGTTCGCCATCCGGCGACTCGCCGAACTCGTCGGCTGATCGGTTCCGCCGGTTGTTCAGCGTTGCAGGGCCGCGCGGGCCATGTCGGCCACCGGCCCGTCGACGCGTGGACCGTGGCCGGGGAACAGGACTGTCGCCTCCAGGCCGGTGAACGCCTCGACGCTGCGTCGAGCGGCGGCCACGTCGTGCTGGAAGACGTCCGGGATGCACTGACAGCCCGAGATCCCGGAAATCGGGTGCCCGCTCACCAAGGCGTCACCGGCGACCAGCACCTCGCCGTCGGCGACGAGATAGGCGCTGTGGCCGTCGGTGTGGCCGTGGGCCGGCACCGGTACCGGATTGCCCGGCAGGCGCAGGGTGTCGGTGAACGGCCGGGTCGACTCGATGCCCTTGCGGCTCAACACTCCCAGTGGCACGACCTCCGCCAGCCACCGCCACACGCGCGGCCGGTAGGCGATCGAGGCGATGTCGATCGGCGACGCCTGCTGCAGATGCTCGCGGCGGGCGTGGGCGACTTCGGCCGGATCGGCGTAGACCGGAAAGCCGTGTCGCGCTGCGAGTCTCGCCAGACCGCCGAGGTGATCGACGTGGGCGTGGGTGAGCAGCGCGCCACGGATGTCGGCCGCGCTCGCGCCGATCTTCCTGATCGATTCCTCGACGAGATCGGCCTGCCGTGGATAGCCGCCGTCGATCAGGGTCAGTCCCGAGTCATCTTGCAGAACAACCCAGTTGACGGCATCGGTGCCGACGAACCACGCCGTCGACGACGCGCCGTCGACCCGGCTGAGCACCATGTCACCGGCGCGCATCGTCACTTCCGGACCACCAGGACGAACGGTCCGACCTCGGTGACGGTGAACCGCGGATCGGCGAACGCCTTGGGATCGAAGGTCACCGTGTACCGCTTCACATTCGGATCGTTGGGGTAGACGTCCTTGGCCAGCCGCAGGGTGTAGCCGTCGGCGGAGTAGCGGAACAGGAACACGTTGGGCGGCTTCCACGCGGAATGATCGAGCTGAGCGATCATCTCGTCGGGAGTCGTTGCCTGCGTCCACTTCTCGATGGTGGCGGCCCGCTTGTCGAATTCGGCGAGCGGATTCGCGTAATGCGACGTCAGTCCCTGGAAACCCCAGTACGGGTAGACCGAGAGGAAGCCGTAGTCGGCGGTGAGCACCACATTGCCGGTGGCCGGTCGTCCGGTCTGCTCGGTGATGAGGTGATCGATCTGCGGGTAGAACGATTCGGCGCCGGACGGGCGCTGGTCGGCACGGTGACCGTATCCGTCGGTGTCGGTGTAGGCGGTGTTGATCTCGTTGGCGAGGTAGTCCGGAACTCCTTGTGCCATGGCGATTGCGGCGACCGCGGCGATCGCACCGATGACGATCCGGATGTCCCCGAACCGGCCGACCGCCCATCGCGACAGATCGACCACGCCCAGCACACCCGCGGCGGCGAGGACCGCGACGAGGATCGGCTCGAGGCGGAAGGAGAGCAGGGTGGAGCCGGTGGCGGTGCGCAGCATCGACAGCAGGCAGAACAGATAGATGCCGACGACGGTGATCCCGAAAGTCAGTGCCACGGTGCGGGTGCGAAAGCGCACCAGAATCCACAGCAGCCCGATCATCGTGATCGCGCCGGTCAGACTCAGCTCGAACATCGGCAGCGGCAGCACCGATCCGCGGCCGGGGAGATAGTGTTCGGCAGTGCCACCGCTGGCGGGTGTGTTACGCAGCCGCGCAAGCAGATACGGCGTCCACACCAGCAACGCGATCAGTCCGGAGACCACCGCCATGACGATCAGCCGCACCGCCACCGCAAGGACGAGATCACGCCGAGCAGCGGAAACCTCCGGCGCGGCAACGGCTTTGTTCGCGGCCCCACGCCAGCCGAGTGCGACCACCACCAGCGCCATCAAAACCGCGACCCCGGCGAACAGCCCGGCATAGAGCGTGTAGGAGGCGGCGCACAGTCCGAGGAAGACCCCGCCCGCGACGACCGCCCACCAACTGGTGCCCGAGCGCAACGATCCCGACGGGCCGTCGGCGAGGCGTCCGTGTCCGCGCAACCCGTACATCATCGGGACCAGCAGCGGAATGCCGATCAGGATCAACACCGCGGCATACGGTTCGGGGCCGGCCTGCATCAGCGTCGTCGTGGTGACGGCCAGGGCGACCGCCGCGCCGCGATCGGCGCCGAGCATCCGGTTCCACAGCACCACGCCGACGGCGGCGGCCACGGCGATGGTGAGGATCGCCCACGGCTTGAACGCCTCCCACCCGGGCTGACCGACCGCATTGGCGAACCGCCCGCCCCACCAGAACCAGCCGGCGGGGTAGTAGGGCGCCAGATCGGGGTAGGTCATGTCGGCCAGGTGCGGGCTCGAGGTCAGCCGCGTCAGGTATTCGGTGCGGAACTGCTGGTCGACCGACAGCCCGCCCAGGTACAGCCGCGTCGCGCCGAGCGGCATGCCGAGGGTGGCGGTGACCAGCCCGGCCACGCCGATCGTCGATGCCAGGGTCGTCAGCCACCGCGAGCGGCGGTAGCGGTACAGGATCGCCGCGGCCACGACGAATGCCACCGCGACCACCTGGCCCACCGTGGTCAGCGCCCGCGTGACGTTCGACGAGTTGAACGCCGGCCATCCGACGGCGTCGACGATCTTCAGCCCGGCCAGCGAGACGACGGCGGCGGCGACGACGGCCACGATCAGGTCGATCAGCGTGGCGACGCGCCCAGGGATGTGTCGACGCGGCGTCGGCGCTGCCGTGGGCGACGGCGGACGGGGGTCGTCGAGGGCCGGGGTCTGCGTTCGCGTCACGCCACTGGTTCTGACGTGTGCGAAGACTTCGGGCGCGGCGTCGGCGTTGTGGTCACGGCGTCGATTGTAGGTGGGACGGTCCCTGGTCAAGGTTGCCGGATGAGCCGCTGAGCGGACCATCCGGCAACCTCGAGCGCTAGGAGGCGCGTTTGAGAAGTCTCGCTGCGCGGCGACTGACGGGGCGACCGGTCTTCTCACTCGCCGTGGCCGCCACCTTCGCGGCCGCCTCCAGAACACCCTTGCGGTGGCTGTCGGCTGCCTCCGCGGACTTCTGGCGTGGAACCGAGGTCATTCGTCATGATCGTCTCCTGTCCCTTCCTTCCAGCTTCTGTGCGGCCGCACGCGATCTTTACACCGGCAGCTTGCGGAACACCTTTCGCGGGACGTGACGGAGTCCCATCATGATGAAGCGGAACGGGCCGGGCACCCACACGATCTCCTTGCCTGCGTCCACCGCCGCGGCGACGGCCCGCGCGACGTCTTCTTTGTTCACCGTCAGCGGCGCCTCGTCGACGTGGGCCGACAGCCGGGTGCGGACCTGGCCCGGGCGCACCACGAGGACATGCCCGCCGAACGGTGCCAGCGCCTCACCGAGGCCGAGGAAGAAGCCGTCGAGGCCGGCCTTGGACGACCCGTAGACGAAGTTGGAGCGCCGGACGCGTTCGCCGGCAACCGAACTCATCGCCACGATCTGCCCGTGGCCCTGCGCCTTGAACCGCTCGCCCAGCAGCACGCCGACGCTGACCGCGGCGGTGTAGTTGATGGTCACCTCGGTGACGGCCTTGCCGTGGTCCTGCCAGACGGCCTCGTCGTCGAACTGCACGCCCGCGGCCACGATCGCCAGATCGATGTCGCCGGCGGCGAAGGCCTTCTCGATGACCTCGGGGTGGGTCTCGGGCTTCAAGGCGTCGAAGTCGATGACCTCGACGGCGGTGGCACCGGCGGCCTTGATGGTGCTGACCGCGGCGTCGGCGGCCGGGTCACCGGGGACGACGGCGAGGACCACGCGTGCCGGGCCGCGCGTCAAGAACTCGCCCGCGATGGCCAGGCCGATCTCGGAGCTGCCGCCGAGAACGAGGATGGACTGCGGGGCGCCTACGGCGTTGAACATGAATGGATTCCCTCTGCTGTCGAAAGCTGTTGTGCGGTGCGGATACTGCGAGCGACTCAGGCGAGTTCGAGGCGTCGCCCCATGTCGGACATGAAGACGCCGGTCGGGTCGATCTTGCGCCGGATGGCGATCCAGGAGTCGAGTTCGGGATACATCTTGCGGAAGTTCTCCGCCGACGTCCGCGAATCCTTCGCGGTGTAGAGCCGCCCGCCCATCTCCATCACCCGACGGTCGAGGTCGTTGAGGAACTCGGCCAGCCCGCGTTTGATCGGAAAGTCCAGGCAGACGTTCCAGCCCTTGAACGGGAAGCTCAGCGGCGCCTTGTTGCCGTCTCCGAACAACTTGATGACGTTGAGGAAGCTGACGTGTCCCGACGCCTGGATGTCGGTGATGATCTTCTTGAACTCTGGTTCGTTGCCGGTGGGCACGATGAACTGGTACTGGGCGAAGCCGCCGCCGCGGCCGTAGCCGTTGTTCCAGTCACCGATGATGTCGAGCATGTGATAGAACTGCGCCAGATTTTTCACGGCACCGCGCTTGTCGCCGCCCATCCGGTAGTAGGCCTCGCCGACGATCATGAAGTCGAGCTTGTTCGCCAGCCCACGCGGGAAGACGTTCGGCAGGCTGATCAGCGGCTTGTTGTTGAAGGTCAGTGCCTTGGCCCGCAGCTTGCGCGGCAGCTCCTCGAGGGTGGCGAGGTTGCCGCGGCTGAAGGTTCCGCGCCCGAGTTTCGGCGGACCGCTGATGGTGTCGAACCAGCCCGACGCGTACTCGAAGCCGTCCTCATAACGGTCCTTGAGGTGCAGATCGATCGTCTCGTCGAGGTTCGAGGTGGTGAAGGTGTCGGCGATGAAGAACGCGCTCTCGGTCCGCTTCATCGCGATCTTCGCGCGCAGGATGATGCCGGTCAGACCGATCCCGGCGACCGTGGCCCAGAACAGCGACCCGTCGGGGTCGTCGTCGGAGCCGTCGGGCGCCAGTGTCAGGATGCGGCCGTCGGCGACCAGCAGTGCCATCTCGACGACGTGGTTGCCGAAGCTGCCCTGGCTGTGGTGGTTCTTGCCGTGGATGTCGTGGGCGATGGCACCGCCCACGGTGACCTGCCGGGTGCCGGGCAGCACCGGAACCCACAGTCCGTACGGCAGGGCGATCTGCATCAGCGCGTCGAGCGACAGCCCGGCGTCGACGTCGACGATGCCGGCTTCCTCGTCGATCGAATGCACCCGGGTCAGGGGCGTCATGTCGATGGTCAGCCCGCCCGAGTTCTGCGCGGACTCGTTGTAGGAACGGCCGAGCCCGCGGGCGATCACGCCTCGCTTGAGGTAGTCGGGCTTGCCCGCATTGTCGTCGGCGACACGGGCCACTGCCTCGGCGATGAGCTCCGGATATGGCGTGGACAGCACGTGTCCCTCGATGGGGGTGGTGCGCGACCATCCGACAAGTGCTCGGGTCGTGATCGGCAGCAATTCTTCTGTAGACATCGGGGTAGAGAGTACCCGCATGCGCCGACGCCCCAGCCAGGTCGTGGGAGCCGGGTCGTGTGGGCGGCGCGATCACCAGGCGAGGACCGCGGCGGCCGCATTGCGTCCCGGGATGCCGCTCACCCCGCCGCCGCGTCGTGCGCCGGCGCCGCAGAGCAGCAACCGCGGATGCCTGGTCTCCACGCCCCACCGGCCGACTTGGGCGCCGGTCTGCGCCCACGGCCACTGCAGCGAACGATGGAAGATGTTGCCGCCCGGCAGTCCCACGGCCGCGGCCAGATCTTGCGGCGTCTTGACCTCCAGGCAGGCGTTGCCGTGCGCGTCGGTGGCGATCACCGACTGGATCGGTTCGGCGAGAACGGAATTCAGTGACGCGAGGGTGGCCTCGACGGCGTCGGCGGTGGCGCCCGGTGCGGCGAACACCTCGGGCGGCATGTGTAGACCGAACAGCGTCAGGGTGTGCATGCCCGCGAGTTCGGGCCCGAGGACCGACGGATCGGCGAGGGTGTGGCAATAGATCTCGCACGGTGGCAGTGCGGGCACCTGATCGAGGCGGGCCTGCGCCCACGCGGTCTGCAGCTGCTCGTAGGACTCGTTGACGTGGAAGGTGCCGGCAAATGCGGCCCGCGGGTCGACGCTTGCGTCGCGCAGCCCGGGGAGCCTCTCGAGGAGCAGGTTGATCTTCAGTTGCGCACCCTGCGGCGCGGTCTCGGTGTCGACGGGCGCGTCGAGCATCGTGTTGAGTACCGTCGGCGCGCACGCCGCGTGGATCATCGAGCCGCGCACGCTGCCGACGCGCTGCCGATTCCCGGCGGTCTCGGTCATCACGTAGTCGACGGTGCCGTCGTCGGGGTCGACGCCGATGACCCGGCAGTTGGTGTGGATGACCGCGCCGGCGGCGACCGCGGCCTGATAGAGCGCCCCCGACACGGCGCCCATCCCGCCGACGGGCACGTCCCAGTTCCCGGTGCCGCCGCCGATCAGGTGATAGAGGAAGCAGATGTTCTGCCGCAGGGAGGTGTCGTGCAGGTCGGCGAACGTGCCGATCAGCCCGTCGGTGGCGACGACGCCGCGCACCACATCGTCGTCGAAGTACCGCTCGATCACCTCACCGAGCGGCCGGGTGGTGAGCAGTTTCCACAGGTGCGCCGACTCCGCGTCGGCGGCCGGGTCGGCGTGCGCCACCAGCTCGTTCATCTGCTCGCGAGAGCGCAGCGGTTCGATCAGGGTGGGGAAGACCCGGCGGGCGATCTGCCCCATCTGTTCGTAGAACCGCCGCCACGCAACGAATTCGGTGTCGCCGCCGGTGGCCCGGGCAAAGGACACGGCGGTGGCGTGCTCGTCGGCGGTGTCGACGAGCAATCCGCGCGACGGATCCGACGGCAGCGGGGTGTAGGAGGAGTGGCGCCGCCGGACCAGTTCGACGTCGAGTTCGAGATCGGCGATGATCTTGGGCGGCATCAGCGACACGAGGTAGGAGTAGCGCGACAGCCGGGCCGCGACACCGGGAAAGGGCGTGGCCGACACCGCTGCCCCGCCGACGTGGTCGTCGGACTCGAGGACCAGCACCGAGCGGCCCGCGCGGGCCAGGTATGCGGCCGCGGTCAGACCGTTGTGGCCGGCCCCGATGACGACGTCGTCATAGGCCGCTCTCGACGCCGGGGGCCCGGCTGCTGCCATCGCCATCGGCTACCTCATGATTCGCGCCAGGAACGGGGTGGAGTCGGGGATGGACGCGAGCACCGTCCCGGAATGGTCCTGGTTGGGATAGACGTGGAACTCGACGGGCTGCCCGGCGGCGACCATCTGCGCGTAGAGCGACAACGCCGACGGGGCCGGGACGTCGGTGTCGAGGAGCCCCTGGCCGAGGAAGATCGGCCGGTCATAACCCGAGTACGGGGTGCCCATGTACTCGGCGAGGGCCTCCCGGATACCGGGGATCGTCGCGACCGGCGCGGCGAGGAATTGGGCGAGGGTGACGCCCTTGGCCTGCGGCGCCATCTCGGCGTAGCAGAGCGTGCGCGCCTTGGCGACCAGTTCGCGGCCCTTCGGGGCGAGGATCTTCTCGACATGCAGGTCGGGGCGGGCTTCGGAGAACCCGGCGAAGATGTAGGCGGTGTAGGCGTTGAGCGCGGCGGGCAGCGCAATCGGCGCCGGCGGGGCCAGCGCCACGATCTGCTCGATGTTGGCGGGGGTGCCGGTGGCGACCACGCCGCGGTAGTCCAGACCGCTGCCGGTCGACAGTGCGGTGGCGCGCCGGGCTGCGTTGAGGGCGGCCCCGGCGCCCTGTGACTGGCCGACGATCGCCCACTTCTCGGACAACGGCAGACCCATCTGATGGGCGGCGATGACCGAGTCGACGACGGACTGCGCCTCCGCGGTCCCGCTCAGGTAGTTCATGAATCCCGGGGTGCCCAGGCCGACGTAGTCGGTGGCGACGATCGCATAGCCCTGATCGAGCCAATGTCCGAGGTAGGTGGCGTCACGTTCGCTGTGGGGCAGCACCGACGGCGCGCAGTTGTCGCCGAGCCCGGTCGTGCCGTGCGCCCACGCGATGACCGGGTATCCGCCGGCCGGTGCGGGCCGTTTCGGCAGGAGCACCTCACCGGAGCTGACCGCGGGACGTCCGTGGATATCGCGGGTGGCGTAGAGGATCCGGTAGGCGCGTCCGGCGGCGGGCACGCTGACCGAGGGGGCGAGCGGCACCTGCGCGATCAGGGTGCCGGGGGCGCCGATCGGGCCGTGATAGTCGGCCGCGTCGAGGCCGGAGGTGACCGGGGCGGCGGTCGCATCGGCGTGCGCCGGGGCAACTGTCCAGGTCGCCAGTGAGATCAGAATCCCGATGGTCAGGGTCGAGATCCCGATGCGGGAACGGATGCGGCGTGCAGACGAGGTGCGGGGAGCTCGATCGGGCATGGATCGAACCTAACGCCCAGCGCAGTGGGCCGCACCATTCTCCGGCTACTGCGCCGGTTGGCGGGCGCGCGCACCGCTGTGCGCCATATCCTTGGTGGGTGGAGATACCGTCGGTGACCCTCGCATCCGGTTTTTCGCTGCCGCTCGTCGGGCTCGGCACGTATGACATGCTCGGAATGCCGTGTGTTCAGGCGGTTTCCCATGCGCTCGACTCGGGTTATCGGTTGCTCGACACCGCGTCGCGGTACTCCAACGAGCGCAGCGTGGGTCTCGGGATCGAGGAATCGGGTGTGGACCGGTCCGAGGTGATCGTGGCGACCAAGCTCGGCGGTGGCGACCAGGGCTTCGACGAGGCGATCACCGCCGCCAAGGAGAGTGCGCGCCGCCTCGGGGTCGCCTACATCGATGTCTACCTGATCCACTGGCCGTGCCCGAGTCTGGGGCGGACGGTCGACTCCTGGAAGGCGTTGCTGACCCTGGCCGACGAGGGGTTCATCCGGGTGCCCGGGGTGTCGAACTTCAAGGAGCACCAGCTGCAGGAGCTCTATGACGAAACCGGGCGATGGCCGGAGCTCAACCAGATTCAGTGCTCACCGGCCCTGGCGCGCACAGAACTGCGGGAATTCATGCGTGACAACGATATTCATGCACAGGCGTGGCATCCGACGGGGCGCAAGGATGGGATGTCGGGGGATGCGACGGTCATCCGGCTGGCCCGCAAATACGGCAAGTCGCCCACCCAGATCGCGTTGCGGTGGGCGGTGCAGCAGGGCATCGGCGTGGTCCCGAAGTCGTCACACAAGGGCCGGCAGCTCGAGAACATCGATCTGTTCGGCTTCGAACTCGACGCCGACGACCTCGCGGCCCTCGCCGAACTCGATCGTGGCGAGGGTGCCGCGCGTAACTCCGACGTCGAAGAGGAGTTCTGAAGGTCTAGGGTGTCAGCGTGGTAGAGCCCAGCCCCGACGAGCCGAACGACCTGCACCAGGCTTCGCACGAGCATCATCCGAACCATGACGACTTCCGGACGCGGCACGCGCCGATGGCCCCGGAACTCCCGTTCGACGACCAAGAGGCGTCGACGAATCTGCCGTTGGCGACGCAGATCTTCCGGTTCGTCGTCACCGGGGTCGGCTCGGGCATCCTCGACTTCGGGCTGACCGCGATCCTGCAGTACGCGCTCGGGATGCCCGCCGGGTTCGCCAAGGCGATCGGCTTTGTCTGTGGCACGACGACCGCCTACATCTTCAACCGGCGCTGGACGTTCCGCGCCGAGCCGAGCATGGCCCGGTTCGTTGCGGTGGCCGTGCTCTACTGCGTTACGTTTGTCGTCAATGTCGGGGTCTATACCTACCTCTCCCACCTGTGGCCGGAAACGGTGCTCTACAGCCTGCTCGCCTACGTCATCGCCCAGGGGCTGGCGACCATCATCAACTTCATCGTGCAGCGCACGGTGATCTTCAACATCAAGTGACCGGTGTGGGGCCTGCTCGCCGTGTCGGCCGCACCGGCGGCCGATACCGGTGCGTTAGTCTCGGTGCGGGTCGGGGCGACCACGACTCGTCACGCGCACTGATTATGAGGGCCGATGCAGCAGGAAATTGAGCGGACGCTTGTCCAGCGAACGCTATTCGCGGGACCGCACCCCCGGGTGGCTCCGGGTATGTACGTCACCGCGAACCCGGCGATGGTGCGCCCCGACCGGACCGGGGTCCGGATGGAGCCCGGTGCAATTCTGAACACCAACACCTACTTCGGGCGGTTCGCCGCGAGCTACTGGCAGCGCTACACCGCGATCACCGCGGTACGGCTGGAATTCGACCACGATTGTGCACCCGACGCGACCCTTCGGGTGGAGGTCAAGGCATCCGATGCGGGCGGCCGCTGGCGTCCCGTCGACGCCGTCGAGGTCACCGGCCGCGGCCGGTCGGTTCTCGACCTCGACGTCCGCCGATTCGTCGACGGCGGCGGCCTCTGGTTCGACGCCACCGCGATCGGTGGTGGCGCGCGGATCGCGGAGGTGACGTGGTCGGTGCCGCGTCCGCAACGCAACCGGCTGATGTCGGTGGTGATGTGCACGCACAACCGCCCCGCCGACGCCATCTCGACGCTGCTCACGCTGGCCTCGGATTCGATCGCCCTCGACCTCATCGAGTCGGTGTACGTCGTCGATCAGGGCACGCAGCGGGTGGACGCCCACGACGAGTTCCCGGCCGTCAAGGACGTACTCGGACCGCGGTTGCAGTATCTGGTCCAGCCGAATCTCGGTGGGGCAGGCGGCTTCAACCGCGGCATCCACGAATTGACGCGAACCGGCGAGTGCGACACCGACATCGTCGTCATGGACGACGACATCCTGTGCGAGCCGGAATCGGTGGTCCGCCTCTCCGCCATGGCCAACAATGCCGTGCGGCCGGTCATCGTCGGCGCGCAGATGCTGCTGTTGTCGGAGACCTACCGCGTCCACATGACCAGCGAGTGGGAAGCCCTCGACGAGTTGAAGGCCGGCCGCCCCGGTGCCGGTGGGCGGGCCGGGCTCAATGCCCTGAAGAAGCATCAGGACGCGCGCGGCGATGCCGGCTGGAACGGGTGGTGGACAGCCCTGCTGCCCGCGGAGGCGGTGGTGGCGGCCGGACTGTCGTTGCCGCTGTTCTTCCAGTGGGACGACATCGAGTTCGGGATCCGCGCCCGCAAGGCCGGTTTCGCGACGGTGACGTTGCCCAATGCCGGTGTGTGGCATGCCGACTTCCACCTCAAGGACTACGACGACTGGTCGCGGTATTTCAGCTGGCGCAACGCGCTGATCGTGGCGGCCATCCACGGACGCTTCGATCCGACGGAGGTCGCGACCGTGGTGGCCCGCGAGATCACCGGCCACATCGTGTCGATGCAGTACGGGTTGGCCGAGACCTTCCTGCTCGCGGTGCGCGACTTCATGTCCGGGCCATCGATCCTCGCCGACGGCGGCCGCTCCAAACTCGGCGAACTCGCCGAGCTGCGCGCGCAGTACCCCGACACGGTCCGGCACGAGGCCACCGAGGGACTCGTCGGCGATCCGCGCATCGTCACCAAAGGCCATGAGCCCAAGGAGAAGAAGCTCGACCAGGTGATGGCCAAGCGGGTCGTGCAGCAGGTGCTCGGCCGGGTCCGGGGCGGCCGGGTGGCGATCCCGGCGGACAGCGCCCGGTGGTGGCACGTCGGCCTGTTCGCGGAGGCCATTGTCACCGATGCCTCCCAGACCGGCGTGCGAATCCGCCGCCGCGACAAGCAGATCGCGGTACGTCAGTTCCGTGAACTCACACAGGTATGCCTCGAACTGAGGCGGAACGCGCCGCGCCTGGCCGCACAGTGGCAGGCGGCGCTGCCGGAACTCACGAGTCATGAGAACTGGCAGCGACTCTTCGACGGCGACTGACTCGCCGCCGACTGATCGTCGGCGAGTCCTCGTCGCCGCGACGCTGGTCGGTCTGCTCGGCTTGCTGCTCGCGGCCGCCTGGTCCTGGCAGCCGTCGTTCTGGTACGACGAGGCCGCCACCATCTCGGCGATCAATCGCTCGTACCCCCAACTGTTTTCACTCGTGCATCACACCGACGCCGTGCATGCGGCCTACTATGTGGTGCTCAAGGCGTGGGCGTCGGTCTTCGGGTTGTCGGAGTTCGCGGTGCGCTTCCCGTCGGCGATCGCTGTCGGCGCGGCCGCGGCGGCGCTGGTGGTCCTCGCCGAACGGCTGTGGGATCTGCGGTTCGGGGTGCTCGCCGGTCTCATCCTGCTGACCATCCCGCGGGTGATGTGGGCGGGCAGTGAAGCCAGATCCTATGCGGGCACGCTGTTCCTGGCGATCGTGGTCACGCTGCTGTTGATCATCGCCGCCGATCGTGGTCGCTGGTGGTGGGTGGCGTATGCCCTCGGCGTGGTCGTCATGGTGGTCTGGTTCTTCTTGGCGATCACCCTGCTCCTTGCGCATGCGCTGTATCTGTTGTTGTTGCACCGGAAGGCCATTCGCGGGTTCACGATCGGTACTGCGGTGGCGGTTCTGGCGCTGGTGCCGTTCGGGCGGTGGGCATTCGGTCAGCGCGAACAGGTTTCGTGGATTCCCGACATGTCGGTCCAGCGGGTGTGGACGTATGCGCGCTTCGAGTTCTTCACCGGTTCGGTGGCGTACCCGATCGTCGCCGGACTGGCGCTCGCGATCGCACTCATGGCGGCGGTGACGACGTGGCGTCTGGACGGCGTCCGCCCGTTCGTGCTCGCCTGGTGCTGGTTGCTGCTCCCTGCGGCGGTGATCTTCGCGGTGTCGTGGACGGGCACCCATCTGTACGCCCCGCGGTATCTGGTGTTCACCGTGCCAGGTATGGCACTGCTGCTGGCGTGGTCGGTGACGGTGCTGGCCCGCGAGAGTCGCTGGGTGATCGGCGTTGCGCTGATCGCGCTGGTGGCCGCGGCGGCGCCCCAATACGTCACGCAGCGTGGCACATACGGTCATCTCGGTGGCAGCGACTTCTCCACCGTCGCCGACTACATCGGTGATCACGCCGAGCCGGGAGATTGCGTCGCCTTCGGGTCCGCACCGTCGTGGAGCCCCATCTCACAGCGGGTGACCTTGCGGGCCAAGCCCGCCGACTTCGCCGGGCTTCGGGACATCGGCGCGCGAGTCGCCGCCGCGCCTTCGGGTCGGATGTGGGACCTCGAGAGACCGGTCCCCGCGTATCGCTACTTCGCGAGAAGTTGTCAGGTGATGTGGGTCGTCGCCGACGGCGAACGAAGCCGACGCGCGGTCGAGTTCCCGGGCGGTATGTCCGACTGGTACTTCGAGCCGTATCACTTCACGAATACGCCGCTGTACCGGCAACTCTCGGCCGCCGGACTCCACATCACCGATCGCACCGAGTTCAATCACTCCCAGGTCGTGCGCATGCAGCGGTGAGTCGGTGCCGCCGCGTCAGCCGTTGACCTTGGCGATCACGGTGTCGGCGTAGGAGTTCAGATGGTCGAGCTTCTTCTGTAGGGGTTCGGTGTCGGCGCCGGTGATATACGGCAGCCGGAAGCCGACGATCACGTCGGTGATGCCCTTGTCTTCCAGCCGTTTGCAGCCGTCGACGGTGTAGGCGTCGAGCGAGATGATGTGGATCTCGAACGGGTCGTTGAGTTTTCCCTCGGCCTTGCGGATCTCGGTGATCCGGTCGAGCAGGGCGTCGAGCTCCTCCGGTGGTCCGCCGCCGTGCATCCAGCCGTCGCCGCGGATGACGGCCCGGCGCAGCGCCGCATCGGCGTGCCCG
Organism: Gordonia sp. DT219; assembly: GCF_049847065.1. NCBI lineage: Bacteria > Bacillati > Actinomycetota > Actinomycetes > Mycobacteriales > Gordoniaceae > Gordonia > Gordonia sp. DT219. The sequence continues at coordinate 52,118 of NZ_JBNCNR010000005.1, forward strand.
CCCACGAGCAGGGGGATCGGTTCGGTGGGGGCAGGGCTCATCTTGATCTTGGGGATGTCGTAGAACTCGCCGTGGAACTCGAAGTATTCACCGGTGGTGAGTCCGCGGACGATGTCCATGCACTCGTCCATTCGCTTTCCGCGTCTGCGGAAGTCGACGCCCATGATGTCGTAGTCCTCGGGCCAGGGGCTCGTGCCGACGCCCAGTGCCAACCGGTTGTTTGTCAGGTAGGCGACCGATGCCGCCTGCTTGGCCACCAGCGCCGGTGGCCGCACGGGGAGTTTGAGGACGAACGGGGTGAAGCGGATGGTCGAGGTGACCGCGCCCAGTGCGGCGGCCTGGATGAAGGTCTCGATGAACGCCTTGTCCTCGAGGAACTCGCGGTTGCCGTCCGGCGTGTAGGGATAGGTCGCGTCGGATTCCTCGGGATAGGCCAACGAGTCCGGGATGGTGAAGCCCGCGAATCCGGCTTCCTCCGCCGCCCGCGCGAGGGGCGCGTAGTAGGTCGGATCGGTCATCGCCTCGGCGAAGGTGAAACGCATGGTCATGGCTCCCGGTGTCGTGGTCTCGCCACCCAGAGTAGAACACGTTCTAATTCTGCGGGCAAGATCGCGGGAGCCCGCAAGGCTGAGGGCGCGGTCTACTGCAATGGTCAGTGCCTGGCTTTTGACGATTTGCTGGAGGCTGCAGCTTGCTAAGCTAAGCCACGGCTGCCGCAAACACTCATCCGACCAGAAGCAGTACCGCCGTACGTGTCCGACGGCCGGGTCTCATCCTCTGTGAGACGCTGTCGGGCGACGCCGCTGAGTACCGAACCCAATGTCGAAATCGAGCCGCTGGACATGGTGGTCCGAGTAGTGCTTCAAATCTTGCTAGCCGCACTTGGGCGTGTCGCGGCCATTCTAGCGATACCTACCGGCTATTGTACATTGCCGCCGGTCGGCGCGGCCATGGTCAGCCTCCTTGGACGATGACGGTGCGGTCGTTCGCCGTCAACTCACACGACGGCGTAGCGGAATTCGTCCACGCGCAGACTGACGAAGGGGGCAGTACATGTATCCGCAGGAACGCGGATACCTTTCAGTGTTCTCGCTCCCTCGCGCTGGTATTTGCGTACACTGCATCAATAGGTCAACAGTAAGCGATCCGAAACTTCTTCAGACTCCAACGTCAACCCGCCCATTTGAAAACGTCGTAGCATTGACCTCCCGCAATTCACCATCACTTCACTTTCGAACAGTCCCGTGGGTGCGTTGGTAGCGACACTTCTGAGACCAGACTTCTTTGTGCCGTCAATACTTAGTGCGACGCGAACCCCGCGGCTCTTGCATCGGTCGATCTCGTTGAATAGATCAGCAAGTACGAACTGCTGGGAACCATATAATATGGCCTGAGTATCCGTATAGGGAGGATCGCAATAGATAAGATCACCGACTCTCGCATCTCGCATTGCGTCACGGAAGTCCATATGCGCGAAGCTAGTTCCCTTGACTCGATCCGCCCAGACATCCACTCGCTTCGCGAATGATTCAGTCGAGATCGGTCTGTGTGCTCCGCACGGTGTGGACAGGAAGTGGTCAGCCCTACGGAAGCGAACCACTCCGCCGTAGCATGATCGCGATATATATAGGAGGTCAGCGCCGTTGGGTGAGTTGTTGTACGAAGCCTTAACTTTCTCGTATACCTCTACTTTGTTAGCGTAATCGTCGTCCACGCACTCACGACGCTCGCTATACCATTCCTTGAGCTCATCGGGATCGTCGGATAGTGTCATCCAGATTTCAGCTAACGGTTTGAGCGCGTCAGAACCGACCGCTCTAGGTGGCGCGTAGGTACCGAGAACCGCGCCGCTACCCAAGAACGGTTCATAGTAGGTCCGCACATCACTTGGAAAGTATGAGGCTATCTCATGCGCAAATCGTTGCTTGTTGCCGATCCACTTCAATAGCTGTGTCTTGAAGGGGGTGACTGGCCCAGTCACGTCAAACAGAGTAGGTGTCATGGTCACCGGTCGAGCATAGCACTACGCGATCCCAATTTCGGATAATCCCACGCTGCTGGTCCACTCACCCTGTGGACAAGTCCATCACAACGCAGGCACACGCGAGGCTGCTTGCTGTCCTGCGTGAAGCGCGGTCTGAGGCTGGGCTCAGTCAACACCAACTCGCAGACCGACTAGACGAGCCCCAGTCGTTCGTTAGCAAGTACGAGTCGGGCACGCGACGGCTCGACCTCGTCGAGCTTTGTGCGATCTCGTCAGCGCTCGGGCTGCCACTTCAGGCACTGATAAGACGCTTTGAGGAGTCAGAATGAAAGCGGACCCGCGGTTCACAAACAAACCGGTCCAATTTTGGGCATATGTGAGATCGGTCAGTGAAGCACTTGGATACTCGATCCGTGAAAGAAAGTCGAAGGGAGTTGTGACCGTACCGGCATCTGTTCGGAATCCATTGATAGAGGATCTGTTCTTTGCGCTTTCCAAGATGGATCAGCCCACTGATGCGCTCGGCAGCCTAGAAAACCCAAGTCACCTCGCCATCGAATTGAGTTCTTATCTAAGTCTGCGTGCGGAATTAATCAATGAGCATATTCGTCGTGACTTGATGACTGCGGAGGAGGCTCGCACAACTTTTCTGGAGGTCCAGCGTGAATTGAATGCAGTGCCAACCGGCATTCCTGTCCTCAACTCAAAAAGGGAGGAGTGTGCGGTTGACTATAAGGTTGCTGGTCAGACGGTCCGTGTCCCGATGAATAAGCAGAAGGGCGTAAAGAGATTTGAATCGTACCTGACGGGCATAATTAATCTGGTTGTCGCCGACGCATTGCAAGGATTGCCTTGCGACTATGACCCGCGAAGCATTACTCGGTTCGACCACGAGGATACTCTGTATCAGACCTTCTCTCGAAGGCAAGACGGAGCATTTCCTTCAACGAGAAATCCGATTTCCATTTGGGAAATTAAGGAGTACTACTACACCACTACATTCGGAAGTAAGATATCTGATGCGGTCTACATAACAAGTCTTGATGGCTACGAACGGGAGGAATTGGAACGCGTCACCAAGATTAAGATTAATCACCTGGTAATGGTCGATTCATATGAAACGTGGTGGGGTAAAGGACGGTCGTATCTCTGCCGCATGATTGACATTCTTCATATGGGCCACGTTGACGAAATACTCTTCGGCCGAGAAGTGGTGACTGCGCTGCCGGAGATAGCGCGGGAATGGGCGGCCGAGTTCGAGGCGCGGAAGATGTGGTCGACTGACTAGTGCGGCGTGTTTGAAGTTGTTGGACGGTAGGCTTTCGCGAGGATTTGTTCGGCGGTTTTCGTCCAGACGAATGGTTGAGCGCGTGGATTCCAGCCGTTGATGAAGTCGCGTATCTTGGCGGTGAGTTCGCGGACGTTGCGGAACGTGCCACGATGGATGGCTTGGCGTTCGATGATGCCGAACCATACTTCGACTAGGTTCATCCACGACGCCGACGTGGGTGTGAAGTGCACGTGTACACGAGGATTCGCGGCAAGCCAATCGCGGACCTCCTGCTTCTTATGGGTGGCGTAGTTGTCCATCACCAGGTGCAGTTCTTGGTCCGGGTAGGCGCGGGCAACATGTTTGAGGAACACCAGAAACTCCTGGTGCCGGTGCCGAGGCCGACAGATCCCGGTCACCTTCCCGGTCGCGATATCCAGGGCAGCAAACAGTGTGGTGGTGCCGTTGCGGACGTAGTCGTGCGTCTGGCGCTCGGGAATTCCGATCTGCATCGGCAGCGTCGGTGCCGTGCGGTCGAGTGCCTGGATCTGCGACTTCTCGTCCACACACAACACGATCGCGTTCTCCGGCGGGTCGAGATACAAACCGACGATGTCGGTGACCTTGCCGACCAACTCGGGGTCGGTGGAGAATTTGAACGTCTCGGACCGCCACGGCTGCACGCCGTGTTCGCGCCATACTCTGGCCACCGTGCCGTAGCCGATACCCAAGTGATTCGCCAGCAAGCGCGAACTCCAATGTGTGACACCGTATTTCTTCGGTGGAGGCGTCAACGTCGTGGCAATCACCTTGTCACGGTCCAACACCCGTGGACGGCCTGACCGGTCCTCGTCGTGCAAACCGTTCACACCGCCGGTCTCGTAGCGTGATCGCCAGTTGACCACGGTCTGCCGTGAGATCGAAAACCGCCGCGCAATCTCGGTGTGGGCCACACCATCGGCGGCCAGTAACACGATCCGCGCGCGCAGCACCAGGCCCGCCTTGGTGGTCGACGAACGAACCCATCGTTCCAACTCGGCGCGGTCACTGTCGGAGATGATCAACGGTGCAGCTCGCATACACCAATGAATCAAACAACACCGTCCAGAAACTTCAGGCGCGCCGCACTAGCGACGTCGCCTACTCGGGTTCATTCAAGCTGGCGTACTGGCTAATGTGTCCTGCTCACTCACGGTAGAGCGCGACGCAACTCTGAAGGCAAGATCGCGGGAGCCCGCAAGGCTGATGGGTGCCGCGGTCTACTATTCCGGCCGGACGAAGTGCTCGCGGCGGCCGAGGCGCTGCAGGCGCAGCCATTCGGCGAATCCGGTGACGTCGCGCTGCTGCACGAGGAAGTACCAGCCGAAGCGCGCGTACTCCTGGGGGAGCAGTTTGCGCATACCGGGCTGGGCCATGAGGTAGCCGCGGTTGCGGTAGGTGAAGAACCGCTTGGTCGGGTTGTCCGGATACTGCGTGTGCATCCGGCCCCCGAGGATCGGCCGGAACTCGTCGGAGCCGTAGGGGTGCAGATACGCTGTGGTCAAACAGGTTCCGAAGGCCAGCCCGGAACGTTGCAGGCGCCGATGGGTTTCCACCTCGTCGCCGCGGAAGAACAGGCGGAGGTCGGGGACGCCGATCATCTCCAAGGTCTCGGCCCGGAACAGCGCCCCGTTGAACAGCGAGGCGATGCCGGGGAGAAGGTCTTCGCCACTGTCCTCGCCGTCCTCGAACAGTTCGGATCGCCTACGCCGCCAGGCGATTCCACGCCGCAGCGGAAAGGCAAGGGTGTCGGGATCGTCGATGTTCACCACGACGGGCGACACCTCGGCCAGGTCGTGGCGTCGCGCGCACCCGAGGAGGGTCTCGAGCACCTCGGGGCCCTCGGGCCGGCCGTCGTCGTCGGCACACCACACCCAGTCGGCACCGAGCGCCAGCGCATGCAGCATACCCAGGGCGAAGCCGCCGGCCCCGCCGAGGTTGCGCTGCGAACCGAGATAGGTCGTCGGCACCGGTTGGGCCGCAACGAGTTCGGCGACCTGCGCTTCGTCGGCGTTGTCGACGACGACGATGTGGTCGACGGGCCGGGTCTGGCCGGCCAGCACCGTCAGCGACGCGCTCAGCAACTCGGCTCGCCGGTGGGTCACGACCACCGCGATCACCTTGCCCTGCATGCTCATTCGCCCTCGGCGTCCTCGCGCTTCATACCCGAGATCACCTCGCGCACCTGGGCGGCGGCCTGCGGCCCCTCATAGGCCTCGACCACATCCTCGATGCCGCCGTCCATCCGGATCTCACCGTGATCGATCCACAGTGCCCGGTCACACAATTGCGCCAGGAATTCGTTGGAGTGGCTGGCGAAGACGAGGATGCCCGACCGCGCCACCAACGCCTCGAGCCGGGTGCGGGCCTTCTTCATGAAGTCCGCGTCGACGTTGCCGATGCCCTCGTCGAGGATCAGGATCTCGGGATCGATGCTGGTCACCACGCCGAGCGCCAGCCGCACGCGCATGCCGGTGGAGTAGGTGCGCAACGGCATGTTCAGGTAGTCGCCGAGCTCGGAGAACTCCGCGATCTCATCGGTCTTCTTGAGCATCTCCTTACGGCTCATACCCATGAACATGCCGCGGATGATGATGTTCTCGTAGCCGGAGATCTCCGGGTCCATACCGATGCCGAGGTCGAAGACCGGCGCGACCCGGCCGACCACCTGGCAATGGCCGCGCGTCGGCTCGTAGATCCCCGACAGCAGCCGCAGCAGCGTCGACTTGCCGGCACCGTTGTGGCCGACAAGTCCGACGCGATCACCGTGCTGCAGATGCAGATTGACGTTCTTGAGCGCCTCGACGACGATGACGTTCGACGCATTCGCGCCGATCACGCCACCGGCCGCGCCCATCACCGACTTCTTCAACGACCGTGTCTTGGCGTCGAAGATCGGAAAGTCGACGCAGGCGTCCCAGGTGTCGACCCGGACGTTGCTCTTGCTCGTGGCCATCGTTGTCGTCGCCTTATCTCCGCCGGTCGCCCATGGCGCGGCGGTCACACCCAATAGGCCACGCGGGCCCGGTAATTGCGCATCACGGCCAGTGCCATCAGCCAGCCGACCACGGTGCAGCCGATGACGATCAGCCAGTGATAGAAGGCCACCGACTCACCCAGCAACGGGCCGCGTGCGATGTCGAGGTAGTGGTACATCGGGTTCAGCTCGACGAGCCGCAGCCGCGCCGACTTCTCGCCGCTCTGGCGTCCCAGACTCTCGGTCGTCCAGATGATCGGCGTCATGAAGAACACCAATTGCACAGCCGTGGTCAGCAGCTGACCGATGTCGCGGAAGCGGGTCGAGAGAATTCCGAACACGATCGAGGCCCACACGCCGTTGAGCACGAACAGCACGATCGCCGGGATCACCAGGATCACCGTCCAGTTGATCGGCTGTGGGAACACGATCAGGATCACGATGTAGATCACGATGTTGTGGGCGAAGATGATCAGCTGACGCCACACCATGCGGTACACATGCACGCTCACCGGGGACGGCAACTGCTTGATCAGGCCCTCGTTCTTCGAGAACACCTCGGCGCCCTCGAGGATCGAACTCTGGATGAAGTTCCAGAAGATGAACCCGAGCGTCACATACGGCAGGAACGACTTGATGTCCATGTGGAACAGCTGGCCGTAGAGCAGCCCCATGGCCACCGCTGTGACGCCGGTGGCGATCGTGATCCACAGCGGGCCGAGAAGAGAACGGCGGTAGCGTTGTTTGATGTCCTGCCAGCCCAGATGCAGCCACAGTTCCCGGGCGCGCAGACCATCGGACAGGTCGCCGAACGCGCGCGCCATGGACCGCGAACCGGCGCCCGATGGCGGCGGCGGGATCCGACCCTCGCTTACTTCCGCTGACACGAGGCCACAGCATACAAGCGCCGTGCGGACGCTCTCCGCGCAGCGTGGGTGATCAGCCCAGATGTCGTGATCAGAGGTACTGCCCGGTGCTGCCGTGCCCTGACGACGGAGTCATGCCCGGCGGCAACGCACCTTGGCGCATCTGCTCCAGTTGCGCCCGCGCGGCCATCTGCTGGGCGAACAACGCCGTCTGGATGCCGTGGAAGAGACCCTCGAGCCAGCCGACGAGTTGCGCCTGCGCGATGCGCAGTTCGGCGTCGGACGGGGTGGAGTCGTCGGTGAACGGAAGTGCCAGGCGTTCGAGTTCCTCACGCAACTCCGGTGCGAGGCCCTCTTCGAGCTCGTGGATCGACGACTCGTGGATCGCGCGCAGCCGGTTGCGGCTCGCGTCGTCGAGCGGAGCGGCACGGACCTCCTCGAGCAGCTGTTTGATCATGGTGCCGATCCGCATCACCTTGGCCGGCTGTTCCACCATGTCGGCGACGCTGGTGCCGTCGGCGGACTCCTCGGCCGAGGCCTGGGTGCCCAGCGGCGACCCGGCGCCCACCACGACGACCTGATCGTTGTCGTCGTCCGGGCTTCCGTCTCGATCAGGTGTTCCGAACGGACTCGCATTGCTGTCGATGACCATGCGCTCCATTGTGCCCAATGCGTCTGTGGCCGATGCGCCCAATTGGGCACCGGATACCCGCCAGGGCCTGTACACGGCGCGTCTATCGTGGGGCCATGGCCTTCGACGTCGCCCATGCGCGTGGACTTTTTCCCTCGCTCGGCGACGGCTGGATCCGCTTCGACCCGCAGGCCGGGTCGGTCATACCCGACTCGGTGGCCAGTGCGGTGTCGAGGGGATTCCGCCGGCTCGGCGCCTCCCCGCGTGGACGCTATCCCGCTGCCCGCGAGACCGCCGAGGCACTGGACGGGGCGCGGCGTGCCGTCGCCGACTTGCTGTCGGCGTCGGCGGACGGGGTGGTGCTCGGACCGTCACGTTCGGTGCTGTTGTGGACCCTGGCCGAGGCGATCAATCCCAACACGTGGCTCACCGGCAACGTGGTGGTCAGCCGCCAGGACGACGAACCCAACATCCTGCCGTGGCTGCGCGTCGTCGACCGGGTCGGCGGCAGCTTGCGGTGGGCCGAGATCGACGTCGAATCGGGCGAGTTGCCGCCATGGCAATACGACGACCTCATCGACCGGCGCACCGCGGTCGTGACGGTACCGCTCGCGTCGTCGACGCTGGGCACCATCACCGACGTCTCCGAGATCGCCGCCCGTGCCCGCGAGGTCGGCGCGATGGTCGTCGTCGACGCGTCCAGCGCGGCCCCATACCTGCCGCTCGACATCGGCGAACTCGGTGCCGACGTCGTCGTGGTGTCGGCCGAGCGCTGGGGCGGCCCGCGCATGGCGGCGATGGTGTTCGCCGAGCCCCGCGCGATCGACCGCCTGAACACGATGTCCGCCGACCCGCTCGCGGTCGGTCCCGGACGTCTGGAGATCGACGAGCATCAGGGTGCGCTGCTGGCCGGCCTGGTGGCGTCGGTGGAACATCTCGCCGGGCTCGACGAGGACGCGCTCGGTAAGCGGCGTCGCCGCCTCACGACCTCGCTGGATGGGGTCAACGAATATCTGCAGCGCCTCGGCTTCTACCTCGTCAACACGCTCGACCAGCTCAATCACGTGTCGGTGATCGGCAAGAGCGACAACCGGGTGCCCCTGGTCAGCTTCACCGTGGAGGGTGTCGGCGCCGACACCGTGGTGCGACGGCTGGCCGACAACGGGATCTGTGCGCTCGCCGATCTGCCGAGCCGCGCGCTGGCGCGCATGGGGGCCGGCGATTTCGGGGGAGCGGTCACCGTCGGGCTCGGCCCGTACTCGACTCCGTACGAAGTCGATCACCTCGTCCGGACCCTCGGCTCGCTGGCCTGATCGACCGAATTGTCGGTCAGATGACCCAATGAGTTCGTAAGAAACGCTCTGGCGCACTATCTTGTGGAAAGTGAAGAGCAAGGGGTCGGTGTCCATGGGGTCTGTCTCACTGTCCGGCGACGAGATGGACGTGTGGCGCGCGGTCGTCGACGGCGGCTGGGCGCTGATGGCCGAGGTCAACGCCGGATTCAGTGCTGCGGGCGTGACCGTGACCGACATGCGGCTGCTCGAGATCATCGTCGCGCGCGAGTCCGCGGGGATCAGCGAGCTCGCGGCAGCGATGCACGCCGGTGTCAGCAGGGTCTCGCGCGTGGTCCGGAGACTCATCGACGACGGACTCCTCGAGCGGGTGCCCTCCCGGTCGGACGCACGTCACCGCCTGGTCCGCATCACCGACCGCGGGCGTGCCGAGCTCCGGGCCCAGCTCGACGTGCGCGACGCGGTGATCCGCGCCCACGTCGTCGAGATGCTCACGCCGGAGGAGTACGAGAATCTCGGACGCATCTTCGGCAAGATCCGGGACGGCTGCTCGGCCGACGATTGTCCGCCCCCGCGCTAGCCGGTTGCTGGTCGGGCGGCCGAGACGCGCAGCAGGACCTTGCCGATCGCCTCGCCACTGTCGAGACGCTCGTGTGCCGCGGCCGCGTCGTCGAGGTCGTAGACGCTGTCGATGACCGGCACCACCTTGCCTGCGGCGATCAGCGGCCACGTCACCGCCTGTGTGTGGGCGACGATCTGCCTCTTGCCGCCGTCGCCGTCGACCGGGCGCGACCGTAGCGTCGTGCCGATCACCGAGGCGCGTTTGCCCATCAGCGTCGCGATGGAAAGCTCGGCGGTGGCTCCGCCCTGCATCCCGATGATGACGAGCCGGCCACCGGTATTGAGTGAAGAAACGTTGCGCGACAAGTACTTTGCGCCGATGATGTCGAGAATGACGTCCGCGCCACCGTGTTCGGAGATCACCTGGGCGAAATCCTCGGTGGCGTAGTTGATCAGGATGTCGGCGCCGAATCCGGCGCAGCGATCCAGCTTCTCCTGGGTGCGCGCGGTGACGGCGACCCGGGCGTCGAGTGCGTGCGCGAGCTGCGTGGCGTGCGTGCCGATGCCACTCGAGCCGCCGTGTATCAGCAGCAACTCCCCGGCGCGCAGCCCACCGGCCTCGACGACGTTGGACACGACGGTGCACGCCACCTCCGGCAACGCGGCCGCGTCGGCCACCGGAACCCCGGCCGGTACCGGCAACACCTGCGCTGCCGGCACCACGACCCGCTCGGCGTATCCGCCGCCGGCCAGCAGGGCACACACCTCGTCGCCGACCGACCAGCCGGACACGTCCGGGCCCACCTCGCTGATATGGCCCGACACCTCCAGACCGAGCGTGTCGGGGGCACCGGGCGGCGGCGGATAGTGCCCGCGTCGTTGCAGCAGGTCGGCACGGTTGACCCCGGCCGAGACGACGTCGACGATCACCTCGTCGGCACCGGCGACCGGATCGTCGATGGTGGAAACGGACAGATCGCCGGACGAAGAAACGGTGACGGCACGCATACCCCGATCGTGGCACACCATGGCGTCCGCACGCGGTCCGTCCTGGTAGACGCGGTCGGTGCACCGGTGGCGTTCTCTCATTCGCCCCGCGTTCGGCGTCGTGGCCTCCTCACGTACCCTTTTCGGCAGGGAAGCGTGGCAGAGCGGCCGAATGCACTCGCCTTGAAAGCGAGCGTGGGTAAAACCACCGGGGGTTCAAATCCCTCCGCTTCCGCCAGGAGGGCCGAGGTCGTTTCCGGGGATCCGGGAGCCGCCCCTGGTCCTCGCGGATGTCATGTACGTCGATTGGGTGAAGCCAGTGGGGGGCTTGATGACGGACCCGCTTTCGGTTCGGGATCGGCCGTGCCTCGGATCGAGCGAGCGCCGAGTTGAGTAGCGGTTCGATGGCGAGGTCGTCGGGATCATTGTGCGCGCTGGTTGCCGGCGCGTCCGCGAGCATCGTGGGTGGTCTCGCCAATGGGGTCTCGAGATTTCTTGTTGCGCAAGACATGGTATCGGTGGGTCTGCTCGCAGGTGTCTTGATCGGCGCAGGCGTCGTGGTGCTGACGACGCGGATCTTCCTGTTTCCACGGATCGGGACGTGGACCCGATTCTCGCCGATGGCAGGCGGAATGGCCGCCGGGATGGTGTGTGCGGCCCTGCTGTTGCTGGTCGGCCTATGAAGAACGAGGTGTGGTCGATTCTCGGTGCCGTTTGGGGAGCACTGCTTCTGGTCTTCGGATTGTTCTACCCACCTTTGTGGATTGTGTACGTCTTGGCCACGATCTCGCTGGTGCAACCGGCCCGCACCAGATCCTTCGGGATCGGGATGACGTGCGCGCTACTCGCTGTCGGCGCGTTCGCGGTCGTCCGGCTGTCGTTGGATTCCTTCGCGGGCTGATAATTCGCAGCAGCGAGCGGATCGACGTGAGCGTGCCCGGCACGTGTTGCCCATTGACAGCCAGGTGCGAACTGCTTGGGGGACAACCGATTAGGTCTGGTCGCGGGATGGATCGCCCTACGTGCGTACCGGCCCCACCTGCTCGATGTGCCAGGATCAGCGGGTGCAGAGTGTACGTAGACGGGAGTTGCTGCTCGCGACGGTGCTGGCCGCCATCGCGGGGTATCTCGATGCGGTCGGCTTTCTCCATCTCGGCGGCTACTTCGTCTCGTTCATGAGCGGGAACACGACGCGGGCTGCGGTCGAGGCGGTGAACGGCCGGTGGGTGTCGGCCGGCCGCGCCGCGGGACTGATCGGGTTGTTCTTCGTCGGTGTCGTGGCGGGGTCGTTGCTGTCGCGGTCCCGCGACGGGCGGAGCATGGTGTTGTGGGCGACGACCGTCATCATCGGTGGCGCAGCGACGGCACGATCGCTCGGTGTCGGCGTGCCCGCGATCGTCGTGATCGCGGTTGCGATGGGCCTGCTCAATGCGACCTTCCAGCGCGGCGGCGAGGTGTCGATCGGCATCACCTACATGACCGGCACCCTCGTCAAAGCCGGTCAGCGCCTGGTGGACGGCTTCTTCGGCGGCTCACGCACCGCATGGCTTCGGTATCTGGCGATGTGGATCGCGCTGGCGATGGGCGCGGTCATCGGCGCATACGTCTACACCCGACTCCCCGACGCGGTGCTGTGGATCGCCGCCGGCGCCTTGCTGTTGACCACCTCGATCACCACGGTTGTGCGTCGCAGGTCTGAGTCCTCTGGCCACCGCGAGCACTGATATCGGACCGCTGCGAATACAGAATGCGGCTATAGCGACGGCCGAGACGATAATCGTCGCGACCGTCGCCATAGCCGCAAGTTATATTCGGTGACGGGGCCGAATGGTGTTGCGCGTTCCTTGACGAATCCGGGAAGAGTCTGCCTGCGCGGCCGTGCGCGTGTACACCGACTGCCGAGGGAGTTTGCGGGGCTGGCCAACAGCGGTGGTGGTGGCATAACGGGCCAGGGCTTGTCACCGGTGGATCGCCTGCGGATGTGTGGTGCGTGTCGAGGACGAAATGCTACTGACGCGAATACAGAATGCGGCTATAGCGACGGCCGAGACGATAATCGTCGCGACCGTCACTATAGCTGCAAGTTATATTCGGTTGCGGGGCTGAATGGCGTTGCGCGTTCCTTGACGAATCCGGGCCGGTCACGGTCACCTTCTCCCAGGGCACCGAAATATTGGTCGCCTTCTCGTCCTCGATGCCATTGACGTACCAGGAGGCGTCCACGTCCGAGACCCCGGAGGCAGTCACCCGATACGTGACTTCTACCCTCCGCTGGAATTCCTTGACGGCCTCATGCTCGGCGAGGCTGACGACAGGGAAGCCGCCGCCGATGAGGAGGACGATCGTGAGGACGACGCTCCCGAGGACCCATGGCCAGACCGTCCGCTTTTTTCTGCGGCGGCTGTGGCGGATACGGGTACGGCTGTTGCCCGTAGGGCTGCTGATGTGGGGCGGGCCCGCCGTTACCGGGCGGGAGAAGCCTGGTCACGTCGACTGGGCTCTCCTTGATGCCCATGGGTCGAAGCCTGTGGGTCGTGACGGGATCGTAGTCGACTCGGACCGCACCACCTCACGCCCGCAGGACCGGCGCCCGCGCGCTCTAGACTCGACGCCATGAGCACCGACGATGTGGTGGAACAGATCCTGCGCACCTACGACACCATCACGGTGGTGGGGGCCAGTGCGAATCCGGCGAAGGCCGCGGGCGAGGTTCCCGCAGTCATGCAGTCCAAGGGCTGGCGGATCATCCCGGTCAACCCGACCGCCACCGAGATCGTCGGCGAACGCGTGTATCCAACGTTGGCCGATGTTCCCGAGCAGGTCGGCCTCGTCGATGTGTTCCGGCCGTCCGCGCAGACTCCGGAGATCGCCCGGCAGGCCGTCGCCGTCGGGGCCACCGCTCTGTGGCTGCAACTCGGTATCGCCTCACCGGAGGCTCGTGAGATCGCCGAATCGGCCGGACTGCTCTACGTCGAGGACCGGTGCCTGCTCATCGAACAGCGCCGCACCGGGATCAGCGGCGGCGCCTGAGCGCACCGTGAGCGCGCTCGAGCACTTCTGGCACTCGGGTCGATTGCCGGTGTCGTTGCTGTTCATCGCGTTTCTGCTGACCTTCGTCATCACCCGGACCATCACGCGCCTGATCCGGGCGGGCCGCGGGCCGTTTCGCAACAACGTGCGCGGCGGGGTGCACATCCATCACGCGGTTCCGGGGCTCATCCTGTTGCTCGTCGGTGCGGTCACCTCGGTCGCCGTCGCCGGCCATCGCCCGGGTGCGCTGATCGCGGCGGTCCTCATCGGTGTCGGTGCGAGCCTGGTGCTCGACGAGTTCGCCCTGATCCTGCATCTCGGCGACGTCTACTGGACCACCGAGGGCCAGCTCTCGGTGCAGGTGGTCTCGCTGACGACCGCGGCGCTCGGGTTGCTCGCACTGGGAATCGACCCGTTCGACGACGACTCGACCGCCCACCTCGACGGCAACCTCGGAATCCTCGTCATCCTGCCGATCCACATCGCGTGCGTGCTGATGTGCGTCGCCAAGGGCAAATACTCGACGGCCGCGGTCGGCGCGTTCATCGTCCCGGTGGGCTGGGTCGGTGCGATCCGGCTGGCCCGGCCGCACTCGCGGTGGGCCGCCCACCGCTATTCCCCGGCCAAGGCGGCGTGCAGCGCGAAGCGGGCCGCCGACTTCGATACCCGCTTCGGTAAATGGGGTCTGACCATCGAAGATCTGGTGGCGGGCAAACCGTCGGGAGACGCGCCCGGTGCCGCCCGCCCTACCATGTGAACAACGCATACGTTCCGAAGAGGAGGGCCATGTCGGAGCCGACAACGCCGATCGCCGGACCGGGGGGCGCCGACGATAATCCGCTCCTGCTGGAACGGCAGGTGTGCTTCGCGCTGGCGGTCGCCAACCGATCGGTCCTGCGGATCTACCGTCGGGTCCTCGATCCGCTGGGACTCACGCATCCGCAGTACCTGGTGATGCTGGCGCTGTGGGAGACCTCGCCGCAGGCGGTCAAGGAGATCGGCGCGGCGCTCCAACTCGATTCGGCGACGCTCTCACCGCTGCTCAAGCGACTCGAGGCCACCGGGCTCATCGAACGCCGTCGCCGCGACGACGATGTCCGTAACGTCGACGTCGATCTCACAGCCGCCGGGCGGGCGCTGCGCGAGCAGGCGCTGTCGATTCCGACCGCCGTCGTCGACGCGCTCGGCGTCGACCGCGCCGACCTCGAAGAACTGCACTCGGTGCTCACGCGGGTCAATGCGGCAGCGGTGCGGGCCGCACACGAGCCCGGCTGAGCACAAACCGCATTGGGCTAAGGTCGCATTATGTCGGCCATCGCGATCGTTGTCATCGGCGTCATCGTCTTCGTCGCACTGTTCATCCTGATCGGGGCCATCTGGTTCGCCTGGGATTCCGACAAGCGGGTCCGGGCGTTCGCGCGCTCGACCGACCTGATCCCCGGCAAGCCGAGCCGGGCCCCCGACGACTGGACGACCGCCACCTCACCGGAAGCGTTGCTGCACCGACGTGTTCGCTATGCGATCGCCGACGTGCACCAGAATCCGGCGATCCCGCACGACGAGCAGACCCTCGCCGAGCGGGACCGCCTCGACGACGCGGTGTTCGCCGTCGACGATCAACTCATCGCCGCGACGGAATTGAGCGGTGACGAAAAGACCGAACGACTCGAACAGCTCGAGGGTGCGGTGGAAAAGCTCGAGGAACTGCCTCGCAAGTTGTGGGAAGCGCCGTTCGCGCAGCAGCGCGAAGACATCGGAGCGGTGACCGCGGCATTGATGCGCGTGTAGCGCCCGGCCCGCCACGCTCAACTCTGCGCGAGCTCGATCAAGGTGCGGACGGTGCGCAGGTTGCGGCCGGTGCCGGTGACGCCGAGACCGCGGGCGATCTTGGGTACCGACAACTTGGTGGCCGCCACTCCGGCCCGATAGCGGATGTGCAGGTCTGCCCCGATCACTGCCAGTTCGTCGGGTTCGAAGTCATTGTCCAGAAACGACTTCACCAGCTCCGCGTCAGGGACGCCGGTCAGGAAGTAGAGGTGTGCGAACTTCTCCTCGCCGGCGTCGAACGGGTACGCGGCCACCGCATCCCCTAGTTGCGCCGCCGACCGGGCGATCACTTCGCGAAAGAAGCCGAAGCGATCCTCGATCCGCGTCTCGAGCGTCCGGGCGAAGTCGTCGGGGCTCCCCGGCGGGGTGCAGACAAGGTTGCCCGACGCGATGTGCGTCTTCACCTCGGTGGCGCCGAGTTCGGTGGCCAGCGAACGCAATTGCGCCATCGGCAACTTCGCGCCCCCGACGTTGATCGCGCGGATCAGATAGACCTGACGTGCCATTTCCTCAGTCTGGCACGCCTTCCCCGGTCACGGTTGGGGCCGGCCCGACGTAACGGGCGGCGGGCCGGATGATCTTGCGGCTGCGGGCCTGTTCGAGGATGTTGGCGCTCCATCCGACCACCCGGCTGACCGCGAAGGTCGGGGTGAACATCGAGCGCGGCACCCCGCAGCATTCCATCACCACCCCGGCATAGAACTCGACGTTTGCGTAGCGGGGCTGTTCGGGATAGGCCTGCGCGAGCACGTCGGTGATCGCGGCCTCAGCGGCGACGGCCTGCTCGACAAGGGGACCGCCGAGTTCGCGGGCGATCTCGCGCAGCATCAGCGCGCGCGGGTCGGCGGTGCGATACACCGCGTGCCCGAATCCCATGATGCGTTGCCGCTGCTCGACCTGCCGGCGTGCCCACTCGGTCGGATCGCCGAACGCCGCGATCTCGTCGAGTGCGTCGAGCGCACGGTCGGGTGCCCCGCCGTGCAGCGGCCCGGAGAACGACCCGATGGCACCGCACACCGCCGCGAACACGTCCGCACCGGTGGACGCGATGACCCGGGCGGTGAAGGTGGATGCGTTGAATCCGTGATCGATCGTGGCGATGAGGTAATGCTCGATCGCCCGTACATGTTGCGGTGTGGCCTCGCGCCCGGAGATCAGATACAGCCAGTTGGCGGCCGCCGACAGATCGCGGCGCGGCGCCAGGGGCTCCTCACCGGCGCGAATCCGGGCGAGCGCACCGAGGATCGTCGGGGTGAGTGCGGCGACCCGGATGGCGTCGACGCGACGTTGCTCGTCGTCGCTGTCCCATAACGGTTGCGTGCCGGTGGCGCTGCCTGCCGCCGACAACACCGTCCGCAGCCCGGCCAGCGAGTCCCGCTCGCCACCGAGTAGTGCTGCCGCGGTGAGGATTCCGCCGACCTCGGGCGGCAGCACCGACAGCTCGTGCACCACGTCGACGAATCCGGTGAGTTCGGCGGCGGTGGGCAGATGCCCGTGCACGAACAGGAACCACACCTCCTCGAAGGAGCGGGTGCGCGCCAGCTCGATCGCCGAGTACTGGCGGTAGTGGTAGAAGCCCTCCGATCCGCGCACGTCCCCGATCTCGGTGTCGGCGACGATGACGTCGTGCAATCCCGGTGGTGCGACAAGTGGTCCGGTCATCGTGACTCCTCGTGGTCGTCGAGGGCGTGCCCTCGTCTGCGGTTCCCACGGTTCACGATGGCGACGTTGAGCGCGGCGGTCAATGTTGATTCAATCAATGTGTGGACCGCACACACACCCGCCGTTTTCCGAAGCCGATCCGTCATGACGGCCGTGACTACCTGACGACCGAACAGGTCGCAAAGGTGTTGGGGGTCAAGATCTCCACGGTGTATGCCTACGTGAGCCGCGGGCGGCTGCACAGTACCCGGATCGACGGATACGACGGCAGCATGTTCCCGATCGACGAGATCGACGCGCTCGGCGATCGTGCCCGGCACCGTCCACCGGCCGGGGTCGCCGAACGCATCCGCACCCAGCTCACCCTTCTGCACGACGATCGGCTCTACTATCGCGGCCGTGATGTCGTGGAGCTCGCTCGCGCATCGACGTATGAGCAAGTGGCGCAGTTGCTCTGGGAGCAACCCTGGGTATCCGCCGCCCCGTCGCGCGGGGTCGGCGCCGCAGTGCGGCGCGTGGCCGGGCCGAATTCGCGTGGCGTGGACCTGATCCGGCTCACCGTGGATCTGTTGGGTGCGCGAGACCCGTTGCGGCATCACATCGAGCCGGCCGCGGTGACCGTGAAGGCGTCCCGGGTGCTCGTCACCGCCGTCGACGCGCTGACCCCCGGACCGGCGGAAGGCTCATTCGCGCAACGTCTGTGGCCGCGGCTGACCGACGAGCCCGCCACCGCCCGGACGGCCGCCCTCCTCAACGCGGCCCTGGTGCTGCTGGCCGATCACGACATGTCCGCCGGCGCCGTTGCGGCCCGCGTCGCGGCGAGCGCGCGGGGTAGCGTCTACGCGGTCATCGGTGCCGGCCTCGGCGCCTTCGACGGGCCGATGCACGGCGGCGCAACCACTTTGGCCTACCGATTCCTCGCCGACGCGCTCGACGACCCGACCGCCGCCGTGGCCGCTGCCCTCTACGCCGACACGCCTGTTCCCGGAACCGGACACGTCGTCTATCGGACGGGAGATCCGCGGGCGACGGCACTGCTGGAGATGTTGCGGCGCAGCGGTGGCGGGGACCGTCGGGTGGTGCCCGCCCTCACCGCGATCGACGATGCGATCGGCCCGTCGTCGTTCATCAATTCCGACCTGGCGCTGGCTGCCGTGGCGTTACGGTACCGGATGCGTCCCGATGCCGCCGAAACCGTCTTCGCGCTCGCCCGCATCGCCGGATGGACCGCGCACGCCCTCGAGGAGTACCAGGCGCCACGGCTGCGCTTCCGGCCCGAGGGCGTCTACACCGGCGTGCGGCCGGGCGGCAGTCCCGCCGATCAATACTGATGCGCCGCCGGCCCCGCGACGGCGAAGGTACGGCGGAACGGCAGCGGCGTGCCCCACGGATGTGTCGGGTACCGCTCACGCAACTGCGCCTTGTAGTCCTCGGTGAACTGCTCGAGCAGATCGTCGGGCAACGCCTGCAGGTACGGGCGCGCACCGGTACCCGAGATCCAGTCGAACACCGGGTCCTCGCCGTCGAGGACGTGCAGGTACGTGGTCTCCCAGGCGTTGACCGAGTAGCCGCGCTCGGCGAAGAACTCCAGATACTCCAGGGGGGCGGTGGTGGGCAGACGTCGTACCTCGTGCAGATACTGCGCGTACGGCTCGGTGCGGGCGATCTCGTCGAGCAGCGTGTGGGTGGTCGAGCTGGCGTTGTTGGGAACCTGCACCGCAAACGCGCCGCCCGGCGTCAGGTGGTCGAGCAGGGCACCGATGACCGTGAACTGGTCGGGAACCCACTGGAACATCGAGTTGGAGACGATGAGATCGACCGGCTCGTAGGGCGCCCAGGTGGTCACGTCGTGGATGTCGTAGTTCGCGTCCGGGTCGGAGTTGCCGCGCAGCGCCTCGTCGATCATCTCTGCCGACGAGTCGATGCCGAGGATCTGGGCGTCCGGCCAGCGGGCCCGCAGGTGGCGGGTGAGGTGCCCGGGTCCGCAGCCGAGATCGATGATGGTGACCGGTTCGATCGGGACCTGCGCGATGAGGTCGAGGAACGGGCGTGTGCGGGCGTCGGCGAACTGGAGATAGCGTGTCGGATCCCAGACGGGCATGCATTCACCCTAGACGTTTCGACCAGCCGCCGCGTGTCTCGTAATCTTGGACGAATGGCGAATGATCCGACCGCGAGCCCCCTTCCCGACGACGTCGTCGAGATTTCCACCGACGGCGCCTGCCTGGGAAATCCGGGACCGGGCGGCTGGGGGGCGGTGTTGCGATTCAAGGGCACCGAGAAGGAGCTCTCCGGCTCGGATCCCGACACCACCAACAACAAGATGGAACTGCTCGCGGCGATCGAAGGGCTGGCCGCGCTGACCCGGCCGTCGACGGTGATCCTCTATACCGACTCCAGTTACGTGCGCAACGGGATCATGAAATGGGTGGCCGGCTGGCAGCGCAACGGCTGGAAGACCTCCGACAAGAAGCCGGTGAAGAACGCCGAACTGTGGAAACGCCTCATCGAGGAGGAGAAGCGGCACCGCGTGGAATGGCGCTGGGTCAAGGGCCACAACGGCGACCACTACAACGAGATCGCCGACCGGCTGGCAACGTCGGCGGCCCGCGAGATCGCGCCGGCGCGTTCATGACGGGATCGAGCGGCGAGCAGTTGCGGGTGGCGGTCGAGCCGGTGCGCGACGCCCACGTGGTGGCCGCGGTCGAGGGCACCGGGGCGCGCGTCGTCGGGCTCGACGACGCGCAGGCGCTGGTGTGGCTGGGCGATCCCGGCAGCTTCCCCGCCCTGCCCGACGCGGTGCGGTGGGTGGCGCTGAAGTCCGCGGGTATCGAGGGCTTCCTCGCGGCCGGGGTGCTCGACGACAAGCGGATCTGGACCAACGCGTCGGGCTTCTACGCCGAGAACGTCGCCGAACATGCCCTGGCCCTGCTGCTGACCGGGCTGCGCCAGATCCACACCGCCGTCCGCGACCACTGGGACAAGGAGCCCATCGACACCGCGGTCCGTACCCTGCGTGGCGCGACGGTGGCCATCGTCGGCGCCGGCGGGATCGGCGCGGCGCTGACCGGACGACTCAAGGCGTGCGGCGCCGAGGTGCTTGCCGTCAACCGTTCCGGGCGCAGTGTCGAGGGCGCCGACCGGACGCTGCCGGCCACGCGGATGGACGAGGTGTGGACCTCGACCGACCACGTCGTGCTGGCGGCGCCGTCGACGCCGCAGACCCATCACCTCATCAACTCGGCCAGCCTCGCGGCGCTGCCCGCGCACTGCTGGGTCGTCAACGTCGCGCGCGGTCCGCTGGTCGACCAGCAGGCCCTCTATTGGGCATTGCGCGGTAACGAGATCGCCGGTGCCGCACTCGATGTCACCGATCCCGAGCCGCCTGCGCCGGAGGATCCGCTGTGGTCGCTGCCCAATTGCATCATCACCCCACACGTCGCCAATCCCGCGTCGGGTCTGACGCGCGAGTTCGCGCCCTGGGTGGCCGAGAACATCCGGCGCTTCGTCGCCGGGGACGAGCTGATCTCGACGGTGTCGGCCGAGGCCGGCTACTGAGGTTTCGCTGAACGAAGGACCGGACATCGGCGCCGCCGGGGCCGGGGCCGGTAGGGTTGTCACGTGGACCAATTCCTCCACTATGCGCAGAGCTACTGGTGGCTGATCTTCCCGGTCGGCGGCGTCGTAGGAGGCTGGGCAAATCACATCGCGCGGTACAACGAGAAGCGCCGCCGGGACAAGATCGAGCTCGCCCGGATCAAGGCGACCGCCAAGAGCGAGCAGCTGCGCATCACCCAGGCCGACGCGGCGCAGGTGAACAAGGTCCGCAAACGCCACGACGAGATCAACGAGAAGTGGTTCGCCTACGAGCTCGACCTCGCGACGCTGATCGAGTTCCCGATGCTGATCGACATGCGCGAACCGCTGACGCTGGCGTTCCACCAGGCGAAGGTGCGTGCCGACGATCTGGCACCCGAACCCGGCGAGACGCTCGACCCGGAGACCTTCGGCGACTACCGCGACGCGGTACAGGTGTATGCCGCATCCTTCGATGCCGCCGAGCGTGAAGCCCGGCGCCGCAAGCAATCCGACTTTTCACCCATAGAACGCGAATCGCTCGATCGGGCGCGCAAACTCATCTCGATCGCGGTGGACGCCGCAGCCACCCCGGCCGAACGGCAGGCCGCATACCGCAAGGCGCGCAGCGAGCTCGACGGCCTGATCGACGTCCCGTCGCCGGCCGCCGCGGCGCTCGAACGGGGCATCGCCGGCGAGCTCGAACGCGGCCGGGGAGCCTGAGCCCGTCCCGGTCACCCGGTCGGCGGTCTACTCGGTCGGCGGTCTATTCGGTTGCGGTCTATTCGGTTGCGGTCTATTCGGTTTCCAGGGCCCCGGCGAACTGGCTTTGATACAGCCGGCAGTACGCACCCTGGGCGGCGAGGAGCTCGTCGTGATTGCCCTGCTCGACGATGTGTCCGTCCTCCATCACGACGATGGTGTCGGCGTCTCGGATCGTCGAAAGACGGTGCGCGATCACGAAACTCGTGCGGTCGGCGCGCAGATTGGCCATCGCCTGCTGGATCAGCAGCTCGGTGCGGGTGTCCACCGAACTCGTGGCCTCGTCGAGGATCAGGATGGTGGGCCGTGCCAGGAAGGCCCGGGCGATCGTGATGAGTTGTCGCTCACCGGCACTCACCCCGCCGCCCTCGTCGTCGAGGACGGTGTCGTAGCCGTCGGGCAGCGTCCGGACGAAGTGGTCGACGTGGCTGGCCATCGCCGCGGCCATCACGTCTTCAGGCGGCGCGCCCGGGTCACCGTAGGCGATGTTGTCGTAGATCGTGCCGCCGAACAACCACGAGTCCTGCAGCACCATGCCGGTTCGTTCGCGCAGGTCGTCACGCGTCATGGCGCGCGTATGGACACCGTCGAGGACGATGCGTCCGGCGTCGACGTCGTAGAACCGCATGATCAGGTTCACCAGGGTGGTCTTGCCCGCGCCGGTCGGTCCGACGATCGCGACCATGTGCCCGGGCCGGGCCACCAGCGACAGATCCTCGATCAGCGGCTTGTCGGGGACGTAGCGGAAGGACACGTCCTCGAATTCGATGCGGCCCTTGTCTTCTGCGGGGCTCTGCGGCTGCGCCGGATCGGGCGTCTGCTCGTCGGCGTCGAGGATCTCGAAAATGCGCTCGGCCGAGGCCACGCTGCTCTGCATCAGATTGATCATCGACCCGATCTGGGTGAGCGGCTGGGTGAACTGGCGGGAGTACTGGATGAATGCCTGTACCTCACCGAGGCTCAGTGATCCCGAGGCGACCCGTAGACCACCGACGACGGCGACCGCGACGTAGTTGAGGTTGCCCAGGAACATGATGGTCGGCATGACCATGCCCGAGATGAACTGTGCCCGCCAACTCGATTGGTAGAGCTGCTCATTGCGTTCGTCGAAGGTCCGCTCGATCTCGTCCTGCCGGCCGAACACCTTCACCAGCTCATGCCCGGTGAACGCCTCCTCGATCTGGGCGTTGAGTTTTCCGGTCGATGACCACTGGGCGATGAAGTGCGGTTTGGAGCGGCGGGCGATGAGTGCGGTCGCGGCCACCGCCAGCGGGACGGTCACCACCGCGATCAGCGCCAGCAGCGGCGAGATCCAGAGCATCACCACCAGCAGGGCGATCACGGTCAGCACCGAATTGACGAACTGCGAGATGGTCTGTTGCAGACCCTGCGACAGATTGTCGAGATCGTTGGTCACGCGGCTCAGGAGGTCGCCACGCGGCGTGGAGTCGTAGTAGCGCAACGGCAACCGGTGCACCTTCTGCTCGATCTCGGTGCGCAGACCGCGAACGGTGTCGACCACGATCACATTGAGCAGCCGAAAAGCCATCCAGGTCAACAACGATGACGCGACGTAGCAGATCACGACGATCAGCAGCGTCCAGGCGACGGTGGTGAAGTCGATCCCCACCCCGGGGGTCAGATCCATCGACGACACCATGTCGGCGAAGGTGCCCTGACCCCGCTCGCGCAGACCGTCGACGGCCTGCGCCTTGCTGATCCCGGCGGGCAGCATCTTGCCGATGGCGCCGTCGAAGATGAGGTCGGTGGCGTGTCCGAGGATGCGTGGTGCCGCGGCGAGCAGGATCACCGACCCGACGATCGCCGTCAGCACGATCACCATCTGCCAGCGGTGCGACATCAGCAGGCGCACCATCCGCTTCATCGACGGCCCGAACGACTTCGGCTTCTCCAGCACGGGTCCGGCGCCCGCCATGGGGCCACGGCCCGGTCCGGGGCGGGTCATGCGTGTTCTCCGATCGACAGTTGCGAGCGCGCGATCTCGGCGTAGGTCTCGCTGGAGGTGAGCAATTCGTCATGGGTGCCGCGTCCGACGACGTGTCCGCGATCGAGCACGATGATCTGGTCGGCGTCGACGATCGTCGAGATCCGTTGCGCGACGATCAACACCGCGGCGTCGGCGGTGGCCGGACGCAGTGCCGCACGGAGTTTCGCGTCGGTGGTGAGGTCGAGGGCCGAAAACGAATCGTCGAACAGATACACCGACGGTCGCCGGATCAAGGCACGGGCGATGGCCAGTCGTTGCCGCTGCCCGCCCGAGACGGTGGTGCCGCCCTGCGCGATCGGGGTGTCGAGCTGCTCTGGCATCGCGGCGACGAAGTCTGCGGCCTGCGCGACTCGCAATGCCGCCCAGATCTCCTCGTCGCTGGCGTCGGGTTTGCCATGACGGATATTGGTGGCCACGGTGCCGGAGAACAGATATGGCCGTTGCGGGACGAGCCCGATCACCGACCGCAACTCGTCGGGATCGAGCTCCCGCACATCGGTGCCGCCGACGCGGACCGCACCGGCGGTGACATCGATGAGCCTGGGCACCAGACCGATCAGGGTGGTCTTGCCCGAACCGGTCGAGCCGACGATGGCGGTGGTGGTACCCGGGCGCACGCGAAAGCCGATGTCGGAGAGGACGTTCTCGTCGGCGCCGGGGTAGCGGAACTGCACTGCGTCGAACTCCACCGTCGCGGGATCGCCGGCGAAGGGCGCCGGCTGCTGCGGCGGCCGCACCGACGTCTCGGTGTCGAGGACCCCACCGATCCGTTCGGCGCAGACCGCGGCGCGGGGGGCCATCATGGCCAGGAAGGAGGCCATCATCACCGACATCATGATCTGCATGACGTAGGTCATCAGCGCGGTCAGCGCACCGATCTCGACGCTGCCGTCGGAGACGGCATGCCCGCCGAACCAGATGATCGCGACGATCGTGACGTTGGTGATCATGGTGACCGCCGGGAACATCAGCGCCATCATGCGGCCGACCCGCATGGACGCATCGCTCAACTGGTCGTTGGCGACCGAAAAGCGTGCCATCTCATGGCGTTCCCGCACGAACGCGCGGACCACGCGGATGCCGGTGATCTGCTCGCGCATGACGCGGTTGACCGCGTCGAGCCGATCCTGCATCGCCCGGAATCCCGGGATCATGCGCGCGATGATGGCGGCCATGGTGATACCGAGGATGGGGACGGCGACGACGAGGAGCCAGGACAGGCCGGGCGCCACGCGGATGCCCATCACGATGCCGCCGATACACATGATCGGCGCCATCACCAGGATGGAGGTGCTCATCACGGCGAGCAGTTGCACCTGCTGGACGTCGTTGGTGTTGCGGGTGATCAGCGACGGCGCGCCGAAGCTGCCGACCTCGCGCGCGGAGAACGTGTTGACCCGATGCAGCAGGTCGTGGCGGATGTCGCGACCGGCGCCGAGCGCGGCACGCGAGCCGAAATACTGGGCGATCAGGGTGCACACGATCTGCACGACGGTCACCGCGAGCATCCAGCCGCCGATGCGCAGGATGTAGGCGGAGTCGCCGCGGGCCACCCCGTTGTCGATGATGTCGGCGTTGAGGGTCGGCAGATACAGCATCGCCGCGGTGGCGACGAGTTGCAGCAGGATCACCGCGGTGATGTTCCCCGGATATCGGGACAGATACGTGCGGATCAAACGGGTCAGCATGGGGCGATCACCTCGACGACGGTAGCAATGAGAATTCGTCCCGGCGAATGGTTATGCCGGGATTGGTGGGCCGGGTGGCGCCGGTGTCTGAAATGTCGTGATCTCCAGAAGTTCCTGTCCCAGAGACCCGGTCGAGGTGGCTCAGGCTCCGGCGAGCGCGACCGCTGCCTCGCCGGTGTAGGTGAGGTAGGTGAAGGACTCCTGGAAGTACAGGTTCACCACGTCGGCGTCGTGTGAGTCGTAGCCGATCGACACGTCCTGCCCGATCGTCAACTCGAAGTCCCCGCCCCGGGTGGACAGCACGAATGCGCCGGTGATCGCCGGTGCCCAGACGATCTCGCCGTCGATCAGCCGTTGGATGTGCTCGCGAACGGGGTAGCCGTGGTCGGACGTCTCGTTGATCAGCGTGTAGACGTCGGCGGACACCGCAATCGAATACGGCCCGTCGATCGAGGCCAGCTTCAGCGTCGACAACGCCTGGCTGAACGCCTGCGGATAGTCACGCACATCATCGGGCAGCCCGATGGGGGTGGCCGTGGCCTCGGCGCGGATCCCGCTGATCCCGGCGGCCGGGTAGCCCTCGAAGACGGCGCGGTCCTCGGCGAGAGCGAGCTGCCGTGCCGCCTCCACCACCGGATCCCAATCGGAGTCGAGTGCCCCGCGGTCGACGTCGTCGATGGCCGTCCGGGTGACGGTGAAGGGAACCTTCAGCTCGATCAGCGGCTGCACGTGCCGCTTGAACGCGAGGATGCCGTCGGCGGGGGAGTCGATCGTGGACCGGTGTCCGCGGGTGACCGCCGACGTCTCGAGCCCGAGCGGCCCCTTGACGTCGACGAGGCGGCGCCCGGCGATGTTGCGACGGAGCGAGCGCGTCGCCTCCTCCTCGATGGCCTCCCACGCCGATGCGGAGATCGGGGCGAGTTCGCGATGCAGGTTGTTCATGGCTGTCTCCTGGTGGTCGGCGGTCGGGTGGGTTCGGGAGTGGTTGGGGGAGAGGCGAAGCGGGTCAGTGCAGTGAGCCGATGCCCAGCGAGCCGTCGCCGGGCCGGGTGGGTGGGGGTGCGGGCGGCTCGGCGGGGCCATCGCCGGAATCGTCCGCCGATCCCCCCTCGGCTGCCGGTGCCGGCGGCAGATCGTCGAGGAAATCGACTGTGGGCGTGAAGAATTGGGAACCGGTGACCGCGGTGGTGAAGTCGAGCAGCCGATCGTAGTTGCCGGGCGGGTCGCCGATGAACATCTTGCGCAGCATCTCCTCGGTGACGTCGGGACCCGAGGAGTAGACGATGTAGAAGGTTCCCGTCTCGCCGGTGCCGGAGACATTGCCGTAGGGCATGTTGTCGCGGACGACCTCGATCTCCTCGCCGTCGGCGTCCTCGACGACGTTGAGGGCAATGTGCGAATTGGCCGGCTTGACGTCGTCGGACATCTCCACATTGTCCAATTTGGTTCGGCCGATGGCCTTTTCCTGTTCGGTGACACCGATGGCGTTCCAGGACTCGAGGTCGGTGACGTAACGCTGGATCGCCACGTAGCTGCCGCCCGCGAACGCCGGATCTTCGTCGCCGACGGTGATCGCGTCGATCGCGGCCTGTCCGTCCGGATTCTCGCTGCCGTCGACGAAGCCGATCAGGTCACGCAGATCGAAGTACCGGAACCCGTGGACCTCGTCGACGACGGTGACCGCAGCACCGAGATCGTCCATCGCCAGCCGGGCGAGTTCCCAGCACAGATCGGTCTGGTCACTCTTGACGTGCAGCAGCAGATCGGCCGGGGTGGCCGGGGCGGTGTGTACCTCGCCCGGGTAGACGACGAAGGGCCGCAACGACCGCGGCCGCGCGCCGTCGAAGAGCCGATCCCACGCCCCGGACCCGATCGACACGATTCCCGAGAGCGCCTCCTCCGGCGCACGGGAGGAGACCGAGTTGATACGGGAGCCGAGGACGGCGAGAAAATCGCGCACCGCGGCCTCGCCGCCCTCGTTGATCGTCATGACCAGGAACACGGCGTGTTTGGTCTTGCGCGTCAGGATCGTCTGCGGCACCGGCACGTCGTCCACCCTAACCGGCGATCGGTGCGGCCCGGACTGTGGAGTTGATCGCCGGCAGCGGTTTCGGGCCCGGGTGATCTGCGCGCTCTGGAGCCGCTCAGTGTGCCGGGATCATGGGAATCTCGAGTGTCGAGGGGCGCTCGGGGCGCCAGCTGATGGTGGCGCGGCCGGACTTGTTCGGAACGTAGTGCGTTGGAAAGTGGCCGAAGACGGGGTTGCGGGGTTGCAGGTAGCGGCCGGCGACCATGAGCCGCAGGCTCTCCCCGGCGTGGAAGAGGGTTGCCGAGGAGCTCAGGGGGATGAGCACCTCCAGCTCCTCGCCGTCGCGTACCGGTTGGAGGGTGCGGAAGGTGTGCTCGGGCTGATGGGGCATGCTCAGCTCGGGGTCCAGTTCTCGCAGGGCGAGTCGTAGCCGGCCCTGGGCGATGCGGTCGCGACCGTACCCGTAGGAGCCTTCGAAGGGCACCGGCCTGCCGTGCGACCATTTCTCGACCCCGACGAACAGGCGTGGGTCGTCGGCGCCGTTCGTGGCCACCTGTAGTCGGAGGGTCATCGGGCCGCTGAGCTCGGTGTCCTCCTCGAAGCGGTACTCGAATGCGGCGGCGTTGCGCTTGAGGTCGAAGGTCACCTGCCCGGGTGCGCCGGCCGCGTCGGTGAGGGCGCCGTGGGCGCCGAGGTGCAGCTGCTGCCATTGGGTGCGGGCGAGGGGCCACTGCTGTTCGTCGCGCACCTCGACGATGCGCTCGGCCCGGTCTCGGACCTCCAGCCGCACGGGTGGCAACTCGGGGACGTCCCGCCCGCGGAGGTGTCTGTCGAAGAACGCGAGCTGGACGCGCTTGGCCTCCCCCCGTAGAAGACGGCCCACTTGGCTCCGCGGTGCGTGTACGCGTGCTTCTCGGCGGAGCCGGCCCTCTGGAAGGCGCGCATGGACCCGACGCTGTGCAGGTTGGCGTCGGAGAAGCTCGTGCACTCGAGCATGGGAACCCGGATCTTCGCGATGTCGGGGGTGATCTTCTTCCACCAGTCATCGTGCAGGGGGTGCTTCATCCGCTCGGCGGCGAGGTTCGTGTTCGTTCGCGCGACTCTCTTGGTGATCGCCAGCCACACCTTCGCGAACCCGTCCTCGACGATGCCGCCGGGGGTCATGAAGTCGCGGTAGGCGTCGGTGAAGCCCTCCCACGGGCAGATCGCCGTCAACGCCGGCGGGTTCAACGCTGCGACCTTGTACTGCGACATCGCGAGGTACGACACGCCGAGCGTTCCCACCCGGCCGTTGCTCCAGGGCTGCTCGGCAGCCCAGGCGATGACCTGCGAGATGTCGTCGGCCTCCTGGTCGGAGAAGAGGTCGCCGCGGCCCTGCGAATGACCGCCGCCACGGGTGTCGAGATTGATGACCGCGTAGCCGTGCTGCGCCCACCACACCGGGTCGGGTGCTTCCCAACTGGTCTGGTCCGAGATCCGCAGCGGCTCAGGCTGATTCATGATCCGGAACTGGAAGCTCAGCGACCACTTTCCCCCCTTCTTCTTCGGGACCGAGTCTTTCCGGTAGGGGTGCGCGGAGAGCAACACCGGCAGCGGGCCCTCGGCGTCGGCGGGGCGGAACAGGTTCAGCCGTAGCGTCACGCCATCGCGCATCACCACGGGCACGTCCTCGTCCTTGCGCACGTCGGCGCCCATCTCGTACACGGTGACCGGCGGATGCAGAAATGCCTTTCGGCGCGCTCGTGCGTAGGCGGCGGCTGCGGGCCGCTTCCAGGGCTTATCGATCGTGGTGTTCTTCATGATGCTGATCCCTTCAGCTATGCTCTTGAGTGCCATTCAATAGCACTTGAGTGTCACTCTAGAACGTGCGGTAGGGTGTTGTCCATGACCACGGAAAAAGAAGCTGCAGCCGATTACCGCAGTCGGCAGAAGCGCGTCGGCGACGTTCTGCGGCAGGAGACCCGGAACAGGCTCCTGGAGGCGGCCGAGGCCGAGTTCGCCGCGCACGGCTACGCCGCGACCACCGTCACTCGCCTCGCATCCGCGGCCGGGGTTTCGGTGCAGACCCTTTACCTGGCCTGGGGCAGCAAGCGCGAGCTCCTGCGCGGGTACATGGAGAAGGTTCTCGCGGGCGGTGCCGCGTCACCCGCCGACGCGTCCGAGCGGTTCACCGAACAGATGCCGCCCGACCGTCGACTCAGGGAGCTCGCGCACCTGGTGGCCGAGGTCGCGGAGCGTGCCTCCACCGGCTGGACGCTCTACCGTGACGCCGCCGCCATCGATCCCGAGATCGCTGCCGACTGGAACGAGCTCCAGCTCCTGCGACACCAAACCTTCACCACCATCATCGGGGCCATTCCGGAGGACTCGTTGAAGCCCGGGCTTACTCGCCAGGTAGCGATCGACACCGCTTGGGCCATCGCCGGCCCGGAGACGTTCGACCTTCTGGTTCACCGCCTCGGCTACACCCTCGACGGATTTCGCGACTGGCTCGAGCGGACTCTCCCCGCAGCGCTACTCAGAACGGCGCCATCGGGTGAGCGGTCGGCGGCCGGCGGGTCCGACGGATGAGCCCACGCCCGGGTCAGGTGTGGTGTCGAAGGGACGAGCTGCGACCCGACCACAATGATCGGGCCGCGCCTCAGCGTCGCGCGATGGCCCGGCCGGCGGCGCGGCCGGAGAAGATGCAGCCGCCGAGAAAGGTGCCCTCCAGCGCGTTGTAGCCGTGGACGCCGCCGCCACCGAAGCCGGCCACCTCACCGGCGGCGTAGAGGCCGTCGAAGACGGTGCCGTCGGGACGCATCACCGCCGAATCGAGGTTGGTCTCCACGCCACCGAGGGTCTTGCGGCTGAGGATGTTGAGCCGCACCGCGATCAGCGGCCCGTGCGCCGGGTCGAGGATCTTGTGCGGTTTGGCGACCCGCGCGACCTTGTCGCCGAGGTACTGCCGCGCATTGGTGATGGCCATGATCTGGGCGTCCTTGGCGAACTTGTTGTCCACCTCGGCGTCGCGCGCGGAGACGATGCGTTCGATCTTGGCCAGATCCAATTGCGGGCCGCGCGCGATGCGGTTCATCCCCGCGACCAACTCCGAGAGATTGTCGGCGACAACGAAGTCCTCGCCGTGCTCGACGAACTTCGCGATCGGGCCGGGCGCACCCTTGGCCAGGCGGCTCTTCGCCGCGAACTTGAGGTCCTTGCTGGTCAGATCGGGGTTCTGCTCCGAACCCGAGAGCATGAATTCCTTCTCGATGATGGTCTGGGTGAGGATGAACCACGAGTAGTCCTGCCCGGTGGCGAGGATCGCCTTCATCGTCGAATTGGTGTCGAAGCCGGGGAAATTGGGCGGCGCGAGCCGGTCGCCGTTGGCGTCGAGCCAGATCGACGACGGGCCGGGGATGATCCGGATGGCGTGATCGGGCCAGATCGGATCCCAGTTGATGATGCCCTCGGTGTAGTGCCACATGCGGTCGCGGTTCACCAGGTGGGCCCCGGCGCTCTCGGCGATCCCCAGCATCCGGCCGTCCACGTGTGCGGGCACCCCCGAGATCATCGTCTTCGGTGCCGGGCCGAGGCGATCGACCGGCCAGTTCGCGCGGATCATGTCGTGGTTGTGGCCGATGCCGCCGGTGGTCAGGATCACCGCGCCGGCGCGGATCTCGAAGTCGCCGACCACTTCTCGGTTCGACGCCTTCCCACGGTCGAGATCGGTGGGCGCCAGCACGGCGCCGCGTGTTCCGACCGCCGCGCCGTCTTCGACGATCAGTTCGTCGACGCGGTGGCGGAACCGGAACTCGACGAGTCCGCGGCGTTCCGCGTCGAGCACCGGCTCGGCGAACACCCCGACGACCTCCGGGCCGGTACCCCAGGTCAGATGGAATCGCGGTACCGAGTTGCCGTGGCCGTCGGCGAATCCGCCACCGCGCTCGGCCCACCCGACGAGCGGCGCCCGCAGACCGAGGTCGCGCAGATACTGTCGCTTCTCCGTGGCGGCGAACTCGACGTAGGCGCGCGCCCACTGCCGCGGCCAGTAGTCCTCGTCGTCGCGATCGAATCCGGCCGAGCCCATCCAGTCCTGCAGGGCCAGTTCGGCGGAGTCGTGGACACCGAGTCGCCGTTGCTCGGGGGTGTCGACCAGGAAGAGTCCGCCCAGCGACCAGAAGGCCTGCCCGCCGAGGTTGTTGCGGTTCTCCTGATCGACCACGATCACCTTGCGGCCGGCGCGGGTGAGTTCGTAGGTGGCGACGAGACCGGCCAAGCCGGCTCCGACGACGACGGCTTCGGCGTTCTGCTGATTCACTGGACCTCCCTGGCAGTCGCCATCGACTGTAATCCGCGCCACTCGAGGTGGGCATCGGCGACATATCGGATCCGGTGTTCGACGACTTTCGGCTATGTGACCAAGTCGACGTGTAACCGTGATCGGTGCAGGTGACGAGGATCACCGGGGCCTGGCAGGATCTCTCGAAGTGGTCGTCGGGCGCTCGTCTCCCTTTGCCGCCGTGTTATGGGGCCGTTACTATCACCGCGACGGGGATCGTCCCGGGCGGCTTGCCGCCACTCACCCCGCACCACCCCATGTGAACGAGACCGCTCGGGTCACGATCGTAAGGACTGACAACTCATGCTTTCTCGCGCCCGTAAGCGCCTGGTGGCGGGAATGGTGGCCCTCGCCGCCGTTGCCGGCGTCACCACCGTCGCCGCACCGGCCGCCTCGGCGGCCCGCGGATGCATCGTCGAGCCGGTCTACTCGCAGTCGATGCACCGCAACATTCCGGTCTGCATCGTCTCCGACGGTGGCAGCAACAAGCCCACCCTGTACCTGCTCGACGGTCTGCGCGCGATGGACAACAACAGCGGCTGGCTGATCAACACCAACGTCGCGAGCTGGATGGCCGGAAAGGGCGCCAACGTGGCGATCCCGTTCGGTGGCGGCGGCAGCTTCTACACCGACTGGGAGCGTCCCGACCCGAAGCTCGGCATCAACAAGTGGGAGACCTTCCTGACCCGCGAGCTCCCTGCCTACATGGCCGCCAGGCACGGCAGCGACAACCGTCGCAACGGCATCGCCGGGCTGTCGATGTCGGGGACCTCGGCGCTGAACCTCGCCTCGCGTCACCCGGGCTTCTACAAGGCCGTCGCGTCCTACAGCGGCTACCCGACCGTCACCATGCCCGGCTTCACCCAGGGCATCCAGACATCGGTGGCTCAGACGGGCGGCGATCCCAACAACATGTGGGGCTTCTACCCGGCCGGTGAGTGGTTCCAGAACGACCCGTTCCTCTCGGCGGGCAACCTGTCCGGCAAGTACGTGTACGTGTCCGCGGGCACCGGCATGGGCAGCCGCTACGACTCGTCGATCACCCCGGGCAGCCCCAACTTCAACGCGGTGCACTTCGCCCAGATGGTTCCGCTCGAGGTCGCAGCCTCGACGAGCAGCCAGATCTACATCGGCCGGCTGCGCACGCTGCCGATCCACCTCACCACCCGGATCACCCCGGACGGTGATCACTGGTGGACCTACTGGGACGACGATTTCAAGCAGTCCTGGGGCACCACGTTCGCGCCCGCGTTCTTCTGATCGGCTGATCGGAAGGTCCGCGAGGGCTTGAGACCGAGACAGCGACGAGGGCCGGTGATCATCGCGATCACCGGCCCTCGTTCTGTGTCTGTGCTGCGCGTCTAGTCGCCGAACACCGCCTGCGCTGCCTGGTGGGCAGCGATGGAGGTCGAGATCAGCACACCGGCGACGGCTCCGCCTACCGAGCATCCGATCGCTTCGAATCGCCACATATCCGCTACCTTGCCCTTCGTCTCGCCGTGCCTCGGTTGATCAGTCGATCAACCCCGCAGCGAGGGTATAAGCGGACTTACACATACGCCAGCCGGCTCCCCGGTGAGCATGGCCGGACACACACCCACGGCCACACCGTGTGCTGCGCTGCTACCGGTCCTCGTCGCGACGCTCGTGGGCGTGATGCGGGGGGTCCGCGGACGACTCGTCGATGGGACGGAAGTCGTGATCGCCGCCGCCCGTGGGCGCCGGCCCTTCCACCCGCGGGATCTGCTCCGTCGGGTGATCCCACAGATATGCGGTGTCGTCGTCGGCGTCGTCCGGGCCGGCCTCGTGCCCGGGGTGATCCGGATTCGGGGAGGCGGGCGTACTGTGCCGCGATCGCTGATTGGCGATGACCGCGGTCGGTGCGGCCGCGCGCGCCGCGGCCGGCCCGCCGGGGTCGACGACGGTCGGCGCATCGGCACCCGGGTCGGTGTCGGGGACCTCCCCGTACCCGTTGTCCCCGTACTCGTTGTCCCCGTACTCGTTCTGCCCGTCGTCGCGCGGGTCCCCGTCGGGCCCGGCACCACGGTTGCGGCGTCGGCGCAGCAAGATGAGCAGGCAGGCGAGCAGCAGCACCGCACCGACGATGCCGAGGATGAGCGGTAGCCAGAAGTTGCCGAGCTTCAACTGGCCCATGTACTTGTCGGCCTTGTCGGCCTGCGCGGACACCGTCTTGTCGCTCCAGGCGAAGTTGGCCTTCAGCGCGTCGAGCTGGAAGTTGCGCACCGGTGCCGGCGTCGAATCGTCGTCTTTGTAGGGCGAGCGGAAGTACTGGTGCTGAACCTCACGGCCGTTGACGATCGTGCCGGTGCGCGGTTCGACCCACACCTCGCGGGTCGCCGTCGCGTAGCGGTGCATGTTGATGTGATCGCCCGGCCGCACCCCGGGACCGGTGATACCCCACCACTTGGCGGGCATCGTCAGCATCGTCCCCAGCGGTGCCTCGTTCTGCGGGTTCGGCAGCGACGACAGATCGGTCTCGGGGACCTGGGTCCGGAAGTGATAGGTCTTGATGCCGTGGACGGTCTCCTCGCCGACGAACGCGGCCGGGGTGTCCTGACGGGTGTTGAGGTCGTAATAGAGGTACGAACGCTTCTTGGTGTTGAACGGGAACTTGTACTGGAAACCCTTGCGGTTGGGAAGCTGAACCGACACGTCGTTGCGGTTCACGCCCTCCGGGGCCGCCTCGACCTGCAGCGAGCTGACGGTGCCGTTGGGCACCGATGTCTTGCGGTTCAGTGAGACCCGGTCGATGTTCGCCGTCAGCAGGCCGTCGTTGCACTGCAGGTCGCCATTTGCCGCAGGAGCCGCAGGCTGCGACTCGTCGCCGTTCGCGGCGCGGGTCCCGTCGATGCGCACCGTCTGGGCGGACTGGATCGTGGCCTGGCGGCGATCGGAGGGGTCGACGATGACCGATCGGCGCTGCTGGGTGAGGTGCGCCTGCAGGGTCTGCGCCTTGGCCTGGCCGACCGAGCAACGATCGAAGATCTCGGCGGGAAAGCGTTCGCCGGGCGAGCCGTCGGCGGCAACGCTGGTGGCGTCTGAGGTGATGTCGAGGTCAAGTGGGACCACCTTCAGCTGCGGGACCAGCCACAACGGCACGGCGATCGCTGCCGTGATGCAGGCCACGCCGAGGAATGCCAGCACCGCAGGCAACACTCGTTTCATCAATCGTCTCCCTCGGGTCGGCGACGTCGAGCCATCCGCGCGCTCGCGACTGACACCACCCTAATGGCGACGGTGTGGCGAGCCGCTCAACGCCTCGCGATCGGCCACTGCGGGCGGCTCGGTGCGATTCAGCGAACGGATGCGCCGGAGGCGCGGCGATCCCGCTCGGCCTCCTTCATGATCCCGGCCATATAGCCGTAGATTTCGCGATCGCTCAGCGCCTTCCAGCGCGGGGCGAGGAGCTTCATGTACTTCTCCACGTAGAGCAGTTGTTTGCCGACGAGGACCAGCTCACGCGGCAAGCGCGCGTCGTGCGCGCGGGCGAGGGCGGCGAGCTGACGGCCGAGGTCGGTGTAGCTCATCGACCCGAGGTCGGTGCTCGACAGTGGTGCGGCGACCTTCTCGATGTCGACACCGCCTTGCGCGGACGAGCCCGGATTGCGGACGGCGCCGAGCAAGAAGATGGCCCGGCCCGCCGACTCGAAGTCGTTGCGGACGATCAGATCGACGACGAGTTGCCGCAGGATGCGGCGCGTCCGGGGGGTGAACCGGCCGACGATGCCGAAATCGAGGAGCACCAGCCGCCCGTCGTCGTCGACGAGGACGTTGCCCGCGTGCAGGTCACCGTGGAACAGGCCACCGTGAAAGGCCGACTCCAGCAGCGAGAGCAACAGGTTGCGGCACAACGCCACCCCGTCATGGCCCGCGGCCCGTACCCCCGCCGCGTCGTCGATGCGGGTCGCGTAGATCCGTTCCATCGTCAGGACCCGGGGCGTGCTGAGCTCGTCGTAGACGCGGGGCACGCGCACGCGATCGCCAAAAGGCCCGGGGCGCAGGCATTCATACCATTCGTGCATCGCCGACGCCTCGTTGCCGAAGTCCAGCTCGGCGTCGAGGCCCGCGGCGAAGTCCTCGACGAAATGCCGGGCACTGAGCATCCGTCCGTATTCCGAGCGCTCGGCCAGCGCGGCCAGCCGGTCGAGGATCGCCACGTCGGGGGCCAGTCGCGCACCGATACCCGGGCGCTGGATCTTGACGACGACCTCGGTGCCGTCGGGCAGAGTCGCCGTGTGGACCTGGGCGATCGAGGCCGAGGCGATGGGCCGCGTGTCGAAGGTCGCGAACACCTCTTCGGGCGGGCGCCCGAATTCTTCGATGAAGAGTTGCCGGATCTCGGTTGGGTCGGCGGGCGGCACGCGGTCGAGCAATCCCTCGAATTCGGCGGCCAACGTCTCGGTGAACACCCCCGGGCTGGATGCGATCAGCTGGCCCAGCTTCACGTAGGTGGGGCCGAGGCGCTCGAAGGTCGCGCGAACCTCTTGGGCTGCGCGCCGGGCAGTCAGCTGGGCGGTCGGCGGCCGCAACCGCAAAGCATCGAGGGCAGTACTCGCCGCGAATCGTGCCACTCCGACGGAGGCCTGCACGGCGGTCGAACCGAACCGGTAGGCCTCCGACAGCGGTGAGACCGGGCGCAACTGTGCGTGCGCCGGCTGCGCTCGCCGGTCGACCTGGGTGTTGACAGGGGGTTTGTTCATGAAGGTCACCGCGGGCCAGTGTAGCCACGAATTCCGACGTGGCTCCGCATCCGCGCAGTGGTGAGTTGGCAAGCCGTATTCGGTGTGAACGCATCCTCGTCGTTGCCGGCAACCAGGCGTACAGTGCACGTCAGAGGTTTTCGACTGTGGATCGAAAACGAGGGTTCATCTCCGGTGCGGAAAGGCGTGACCATGACTGCTTCACGGGCGTACGCGACCCGCTGCGCCGATCTCGTGGTGGTCGGAGCGGGCGTCGCCGGGATTGCCGCGGCGTTGACCGCCCATGCCGCGGGGCTGCGCGTGGTCGTCGTGCACAAGGGGCCGCGCTGGCAGCCCGACCGTGCCGAACAGGCCACGGCCACGTTCTACGCGCAGGGTGGGATCGCGGCGGTCATGCCGGGCGACCCCGACGATTCCGTCGACGCCCACCTCGCCGACACGGTGGCCGCGGGCGGGGGACTCACCGACCCCTCGGCGAGCCGGCCGATCCTCGACGCCGGCTGGGCCGCGGTCGCCGAACTGACCTCGTGGGGAACACAATTCGACCGAGATGCCGACGGTGCCCTGGCCCGGGGCCGCGAGGGCGGGCACCGGATGCGCCGCATCCTGCACGCCGGTGGTGACGCGACCGGCGCGGCAGTGCAGCGCGCGTTGGGGTCGGCGTTGCTCGGTGCACAAGCCGCCGGGGGCGTCGAATGCGTCGACGACGCCGTGGTCACCCGCCTGCTCACCGATGTCGACGGCCGCGTCGGCGGGATCGAATACCTGCGGGCAGGCGGCCAGGGTGCGGGGCAGGACCGGGTGGGGCAGACGGCGGCGGTGAGGGCGCCGACAGTGCTGCTCGCCACCGGCGGCGCCGGGCACCTCTATGCCGCGACGACCAACCCGGCCGGCGCAACCGGCGACGGTATTGCCCTCGCCCTGCGCGCCGGGGCCCGGGTGGCCGACCTCGAGTTCGTCCAGTTCCATCCGACGATGCTCTTCACCCCTGGCGAGCGGGGGCGGCGCACCCTGGTCACCGAGGCGATCCGCGGCGAAGGCGGTCGTCTCGTCGACGCCGGCGGCCGGTCGGTGACGGCGGGTGTGCACCCGCTCGGCGATCTCGCCCCGCGCGACGTGGTCGCCAACGCCGTGATCGCGGCGATCGAACGCACCGGCCATCCATGCGTCTACCTCGACGTCGCGGATATCGAGCACTTCGCGTCGCGGTTCCCGACGGTGACCGCCGGGGTGCGTGCAGCCGGGTTGTCGATCGAGGGCGGCCGCATCCCGGTGGTGCCCGGCGCCCACTATCAGTGCGGCGGCGTCGTCACCGACACCGTCACCCGGACCGGCGTGCCGGGGCTGCTCGCTGCCGGGGAGGTCGCGCGGACGGGGTTGCACGGCGCGAACCGGCTGGCGTCCAACAGCCTGCTCGAGGGTGTGGTGACGGGTATTGCGGCGGCCGGGGTCGCATCGTCGTGGCGTGACGAGAGCCGCGGGCCACTCGGGCACACCGCGCACCTCAGGCTGCCGGCGCTCGATCGCACGACGCTGCAGGACACGATGAGCCGGCACGTCGCGCTGCGGCGCGACGCGTCGGGTCTCGCCGAGGTGGGCGCCGTGCTGTCCTCGGCGCCGGTGCGGCGGATCGATGATTCGCGCGCCGCCGAGGATGCGTCGCTGACCCTGGCCGCGGGTGCTGTCGTCGCCGCGGCGGCGGCTCGTCGCGAATCCCGCGGCTGCCATGTACGCTCGGATTTCCCGCATTCTGCGCCCCGGGCCGCATCCCGCTTTTTCGGTTTCGCCGATGGTCGGATGACCGAGTTCGCCGACGCCGTGCCGGCCGTCCTCCCGGGGTAGCCCCGGCAGGCGGACCTTCGTACACTGGCCGCGGGGGTTGGGAGTTCTTCGACCCGCGCGAATTGGAGGTTCGATGGACAGCGAGGGGTGCTGGTCGACGGTGGTCAGCTCGGCTGCTGAACGCCGGGCGCTGGGACTTCCCGAATCGGCGGGCTGGATGCTGGAGTGCCGCCTGTCCGGCGGCCATCGAGGCAACCATGCCACCGACGGCAGTCTGGGCCCCCGCGGCGATCGTCGGCTCTGGCTGGAGTGGAACGACTTCGACCCCCGCGCGCAGTCGCTCATCGAACGCAATCCGTGCCCGGTGCACTCCGCGGAGAACGCGCCCTGCCGCTACTTCTACGGCCATCCCGGGCTGCACGTCTACGCCAGGTCCAACGGGCATGCCCCGAGCGCCATGTCGGGGATGGCCGCCGGGGGGCACGGGCACGCGCCCGCCGGGCCCCATACGACGAGCCCGGCGCCCGGGCCGGAATACTCGACAACCCGTGGTGGCACGCACGGACCGTCGACGGGCGACCTGCCGGTCTCCGGCGTCGGCGCCCGCGGATCGCACCGCATGCCCGAGACATCGCAATCGGAGGCCCGGCAGCCCGAGATCCGGCGGCCCGAGACGCCACCGCCGCCGGCGGCTCCCACCGGGGAGTCCTACCGCGGTGGCCGACGCTCCACCGATTCCACCCCGCCCGGCGATCTGCCTGCTTATCGGGGGCGGCGTCACAGCTTCGACGTGCCCGCACCGGCGCCCGAGCCGTTGTCGGCTCCTGCGCAGACTCCGCGGACTCCACCTCAGGCCCCGGCCCCGGAACCGGCGCCCCCGACTTCCGCGCCCGCAGCTCTCGAGCCGGCAGCCTCCGAGCCGGCAGCCTCCGAGCCCGCGGCGCGAGACCACACAGTCGAGCCGACCGCACCGCTGCCCGCCCCGTCGCCGGACGTCTCGGCAGGTCGTGGCGGCCTGGGCACGGTCGGCGATGCGCTCGATGACGTCGCCTCGGCGCTCTCGAAGCTCGCCGAAGCACTGCGCCGTCGCTGACAGCGCTCGCTTACTCGCCGACGGCGCTCACTTACTCGCCGACGGCGCTCGCTTACTCGCCGACGGCCCACATACCCTAGGGGGGTAGCGTTTCCCGTGCGACCGGCGTATACCTATTGGGGGTATCACCGAACCAGTTGCACCGATGGAGGCTTCATGGACCACGCCGAACACGGCTACATCGGCCGCAAGGACGACTACTTGCGCCGGCTGCGCCGCATCGAAGGGCAGGCCCGCGGGCTTCAGCGGATGGTGGAGGAAGAGCAGTACTGCATCGACATCCTCACCCAGGTCTCGGCGATGACGAAGGCCCTGCAGGCCGTCGGACTCGGTCTGCTCGAAGAGCACATGAACCACTGCGTCGTCCGCGCCGCCCGGGAGGGTGACGCCGAGGGCAAGGCCAAGGTCGACGAGGCGGTCCAGGCGATCGCGCGGCTCGTCAAGTCCTGAGAAGCGTTGTGCTGCAACATTTGTGTGTTGACAACCGACTGTGTCCAACCGGGCCCGGCGTGGCGCCGGACCGAAGAATTGTGAGGAGTGATTTCCATGGCAAGTGAGATCTACACCGTGAGCGGCATGACCTGTGGTCACTGCGCGGCATCGGTGCGTGAGGAGATCGAGGAGATCTCCGGCGTGCAGAGTGTCGACGTGACCGTCGACTCGGGGCGTGTCGAGGTGACCAGCGACGAGCCACTCGCCCGCGATGATGTGGCCCGGGCCGTCACCGAGGCCGGATATCAGTTGGTGTGAGCCGATCATGATCCCGCGTGCGCTGACCGCCGGCGCCCTCGCGTCGAGCACCGCCGCACGGGTGGCCGCCTTCCTGGTGGCCCTCGCGGCGGTGTTCGTCGTGGCGTTCACGGTCGGTCACGCGGTCGGGCCCGACACCGGCGCCCCTACCCATCAGCATCAGCAGCCACCGACGACCACCGAGATCCACCGAGGCCACTGATGACAACCCCCGCCACCGCGCCCACCGCCGACCGCGTCGACCTCGACATCGAGGGCATGACGTGTGCGTCGTGCGCCAACCGGATCGAGCGCAAGCTCAACAAGCTCGACGGGGTGCACGCGACAGTCAACTTCGCGACCGAACGGGCGCACGTCGATCACCCCGCCGGCCTCGACACCTCCCAGCTCATCGAGGTGATCCGGTCCGCCGGCTACGACGCGGGACCCGTTGACGACCAGCCGCGCACCGACACCGAGTCCGAGACCGACACCGACCCGGTGCTCGACGCGCTACGCAACCGGGTACTGATCTGCGCCGTACTCACCATTCCCGTCGTCGCATTGGCGATGGTCCCGGCATGGCAGTTCACCTACTGGCAGTGGTTGTCGCTGACGTTGGCGGCGCCGGTCGTGGTGTGGGGCGCCTGGCCGTTCCATCGCGCCGCGTGGCTCAATCTGCGTCACGGCTCGACCACGATGGACACGCTGGTGTCGATGGGCACGCTGGCGGCGTTCGGCTGGTCGCTGTACGCATTGTTCTTCGGTACCGCGGGCGAGCCCGGGATGACCCATGGCTTCGATCTCGTCCCGCAGCGCGCCGACGGCGCCGCGAACATCTATCTCGAGGCCGCCGCGGGCGTCACCACCTTCCTGCTCCTCGGACGCTACTTCGAGAAGCGGGCCAAGCACACCGCAGGCGACGCCTTGCGCGCGCTGATGCGCTTGGGCGCCAAGGACGTTGCCGTGGTACGGGGCGGGGTCGAGACCCGCATCCCGATCGAGGCGCTGCGCGTCGACGACGTGTTCGTGGTGCGTCCCGGCGAGAAGATCGCCACCGACGGAGCGGTCGTCGAGGGGGCCTCGGCCGTCGACGCCTCGATGGTCACCGGCGAATCGGTGCCGGCCGAGGTCGGCCCGGGGGATGCCGTGGTGGGTGCCACCATCAACACCAGCGGCCGATTGCTGGTGCGTGCCACCCATGTCGGCGCCGATACGGCGCTCGCCCAGATGGCCCGGATGGTCGCCGACGCCCAGACGGGCAAGGCCGGTGCCCAGCGCCTCGCCGACCGCATCTCGGCCTGGTTCGTGCCCGCGGTGATCGCCATCGCCGTTGCGGCGCTGGGATTCTGGATGGGCGCGGCGATCGCCACCGATTCACCGGTTACCTTCGCGTTCACCGCTGCGGTGTCGGTGTTGATCATCGCCTGCCCGTGTGCACTGGGTCTGGCGACCCCGACGGCGCTGATGGTGGGCACCGGCCGCGGCGCGCAGCTGGGCATCCTGCTCAAGGGTCCGGAGGTGCTGGAGCAGACCAGACGCGTCGACACGATCGTGCTCGACAAGACCGGCACCGTCACCACCGGAATCATGCGGGTCGAGACGGTCCACACCCTCGACGCCGCCGACCATGAACGGATGCTGACGGCGGCGGCCGCCGTGGAATCGGCGTCCGAACATCCGATCGGCAAGGCCATCGTCGTTGCCGCGCAGGATCTTCCGGTGGGAACGGTCACCGACTTCGCCGGCACCAAGGGTGCCGGGGTCGCCGGAATGGTCGACGGCGACAAGGTTCGCGTCGGCAGTCCGCGCGAATTCGCCGACCTACTGCCGGCTACGTTGACCGCCCAGGTCGACGCCGCCCACGACCGGGGCGCCACCGCGGTGATCGTGTCCGTCGAGGGCCGGGGGCCGACGGAGTACGGTGTCATCGTGGTTGCTGACGAGGTGAAACAGACCTCGGGGCAGGCGATTACCGAACTCAAACAGATGGGCTTGACCCCGGTGCTGTTGACCGGCGACAACCCGGGCGCAGCGCGCCATGTGGCCGGTCAGGTGGGGATCGATCAGGTCATCGCCGAGATGCGGCCGGAAGAAAAGGTGGCCGCCATCAAGAACTTCCAGCAGCAGGGACGCGTGGTGGCGATGGTCGGCGACGGCATCAACGATGCTGCCGCGCTGGCTCAGGCCGATCTGGGGTTGTCGATGGGTACCGGCACCGACGTGGCCATCGCCGCCGCCGACCTGACGATCGTCGACGGTGAGCTGCGCAAGGTGATCGACGCGATCAACCTCTCGCGCCGCACGCTCTCGATCATCAAGGGAAATCTGTTCTGGGCGTTCGGATACAACGTCGCCGCGATCCCGATCGCCGCGGCCGGGCTGCTCAATCCGATGATCGCCGGTGCCGCGATGGCGTTCTCGTCGGTATTCGTCGTCGCGAACAGCCTGCGGCTGCGGGGTTTTCGGTCACGCGTGGCCGGGACACGGTCGTGAGTGAGCCCTGCTGAATCCAGTTCGCGGTGTCCTCGCCACCACCGGCCCCGTTCAGCAGATACAGCGTCGGCGCCGGAGCGCCGCCCGGTGCGCGCAGGACCTCCACCGGGACGTCGCGGCCCATCGATGGCGAGAACACCCGCAGGAGAAGATGATTCGGTCCGGCGGTCTCGGTGGAGACCACGCGCCCGGGATCGGCCGACGACGTGGGCGGGGAGATTCCCATCGCGATCACGCCGCTCACGGCCGCGATAAGAAATGCGGCGGCCAGGTGGATGAGTCGGTGTGATCGCATGGTCCACACTCCTCGGTGCGCACCTCGGGAGTGGGCGCACCACGGTGCGCGGTGGTGTCGGTGAACGCAGTACACCACCAGGATCGGCGGCGGACGTGCGTAGCCGACTACCCGATCACCTCGGCAGATCGGCGGCGTGCGGCGGCGTGCCGTCCCGCGCGGCGCCCGAAGTACGAGCCCTCCCCGAGCTGGGTGCCGCTGGCGTATCCC
Source organism: Gordonia sp. DT219 (assembly GCF_049847065.1). Taxonomy (NCBI): domain Bacteria; kingdom Bacillati; phylum Actinomycetota; class Actinomycetes; order Mycobacteriales; family Gordoniaceae; genus Gordonia; species Gordonia sp. DT219. The sequence goes on from NZ_JBNCNR010000005.1 coordinate 94,954, forward strand.
AAGCTGTCCTGGGCGATGTTGGCGGCGCACGCTCCGGCCGCATACAGCCCCGCGATGGAACTGCCGTCGGCGTCGAGGACTTCGCCGTCCAGCGAGGTCGCCATGCCGCCCATGGTGAACCCGGCGTACATCGCCTTGCCCAGACTCATGTCGAATACCGCCCACGGGCCGGTGTCCTGCGCGGCCAGGAATTCCGCCGACTTGTGGAAGTCGGGGTCGGTGCCCGCGGCGGCGTGGGTGTTGTAGCGGTCCAGCGTCGTCTGCAGTCGGCCGGTCGGAATACCCAGGGCCGCTTCCATTTCGGCGACCGTCTCGTATCCGTCGACGAAGGGTACCAACGGCATTCGGGGGCGTTTCATATGTGCCTCGTCGACGATGAGGTAGGCCGTCGCATCGGGTTGTTCGAGCACGAATGCCGACGTCCGGGAATGGTAGGAGTCCTCGGCGACGAAGCGATCCCCGTTCTTGTTGACGGCGATTCCGGTGAGCAGGATCGACGGCGGGTACACCGGCGCGGTGCAGAACGCCTGATCCATGTGCTTGAGCACAGCGCCTGCCGACACTCCCATCCGGAGTCCGAGCCCGTCGTCGTAGGTGTTGCCCAGCACGAACGGCTTCTCGGTCAGCCACGGCACGTGCTCGGCCACCATCGCGGAGTTCATGACGAATCCGCCGGCGGCGACGATCACCCCGTGCGCCCGAATGTAGCCTTGTTCGCCGCCGATGCCGCGCCACGCCACCCCCGTGACGGCACCGTCCGCGTCGACGACGAGGTTGCGTGCGCCGGTCTCGTAGCGCACCTCGACGCCGAGTTCGGCGAGCCGTTTGACCAGCAGTTCGACGACCATCGCGGCGCCGCCGGTGTCACCGGGTACCGGCACCTTGTGTCCGCGCGGGGCGGGTTTGGCCATGTCCTTGAACGGCCACACCTTTTCGTTGCCGGTGTACATCAGCCCCTGCGTCTCGGGCTGCACGACGGCCTTCTCGGGGTAGTAGCTGCGCTCGAAGGTGAAGCCGAGAGCCTCGAGCCAATTGAAGTGATCGACGCTGTCGACGCAGTACGCGTGGATCTTGTCCGGCTCGGGATCGCTCGAGACGGCGGTGATGTAGCGCTCCATCTCCTCGGCCGAGTCCTCGTGGCCGGTGGCCTGTTGCACCGCGGTGCCGCCGCCGAGGTAGAAGTGTCCGCCGGCCATGGCGGTCGTACCACCGGCCTGCGCCGCACGTTCCAGTACGAGTACCCGGGCGCCGTGGGCCGCGGCCTCGACGGCGGCGCATCCGCCCGCGATGCCGAGTCCGATGACCACCACGTCGACCTCGTCGCCGAAGGTGTCGACCGATTCGAGCGCGACCGTGTCGGGGATCGCTGTATCCGCTGCCATGCGCATCAGCGTAACCGACAAACTAGAACGCGTTCTAGTCTTGGGTTTGTCGGGTGACTGATCGACGTGGTGGGCGCGACCCGCGCGAGGAGGCCAGGACGGGGAGTATCAATGAGTGTGACCTCCGAACTCGACGACACACCCCGGCACGCCCCCGCTCGTCGTGTCGGGGCGCCGGTGAATGCCATCGCCGGAATCGTCGCCGTCGGTGCCGCCCTCGGCATCGGCGAATTGGTGGCGGCGCTCATCTCGCCGGAATCCTCCCCGTATTTCGCCGTCGGCTCGACCGTCGTGGACCATTCGCCGCTGTGGATGCGCGAATGGGCGATATCCACCTTTGGCACCTCAGACAAACTCACGCTGTTCGTGGTGATGGGCGTGGTGATCGCCGTGATCGCGGGTGTCTGCGGGGTCGTGGAACGGCGACGCCCACCGATCGGTTCGGTGGTCATCGTGGTTTTCGCCATCGTCGGGATGATCACTGCCCTCGGCCGCCCCGGTGCCACGGCGACCTTCGTGCTGCCCTCGCTCCTGGGTGGCGCCGCCGGCGTGGTCGCGCTGCGGATCCTCATCGGCATCCTCACCCTCGACGCCGGGAAGGATGAGTCGGGCGAGGATCCTGTCGATACGGACGATCCAGCGGATGCCGAGGACCGCCGTGGTGGTCTCGGAGCGCCCACGTCGCGCCGCTTCGTGCTGGCCGCGGCCGGGATCGCGGCGGTCGCCGTCGCCGCCGGTGCTCTGGGCCGGACCCTGCTCGCCGGTGCCGCCAAGACGCTGGCCGATCGCAATGCCGTGCGTCTCCCGGCCCCGGCCGACCCTGCCCCGCCGGTACCGGCCGCCGCCGACATCGGAGTTCCGGGGACGTCGCCGTTCGTCACCGGCAACGCCGACTTCTACCGGATCGACACCGCTCTGCAGGTCCCGCAGCTGACCACCGGCGACTGGAAGCTGCGGGTGCACGGCATGGTCGACAACGAGTTCTCCCTCTCCTGGGACGAATTGCTGCGGATGCCGTTGACCGAGCGGCTGGTCACGCTCACCTGCGTCTCCAATGAGGTCGGCGGTGACCTGATCGGCAATGCACGCTGGCTCGGGGTACGGATGAAGGATCTGCTCGATCGCGCCGGGGCGCGTCCGGGCGCGAATATGCTGCTGTCCACCAGCTCCGACGGATGGACCTGTGGCACACCGGTTTCGGCGATCAGCGACAACCGCGACGCCCTGCTCGCGATCGGCATGAATGGTCAGCCACTGCCGATCGAACACGGATACCCGGTGCGACAGGTCATCCCCGGGCTCTACGGATACGTCTCGGCCACCAAATGGGTGGTGGACTGGGAATTGACCACGTTCTCTGCGGCGCAGGCATATTGGACGACGCGCGGCTGGTCGGCCACCGGACCGATCAAGATCGCCTCGCGCATCGACCGCCCGTCCTCCGGCTCGAGTCTGCGGGCCGGCCAGGTGATCATCGCCGGCACCTCCTGGCATCAGCACACCGGCATCGCTCGGGTCGAGGTACGGGTCGACAACGGTCCGTGGGCGCCGGCGACTCTGGCCGCCGACTACAGCGACGACACCTGGCGCCCATGGAAATACGAGTGGCACGCCACGCCGGGCGCACACACCGTCGCGTGCCGGGCGATCGGGAAGGACGGGCAGGTCCAGACCGCCGCGCTCGCCGACCCGGTCCCCGACGGCGCCACCGGACTGGATACCCGCACCTATACCGTCAGCTGAGACCGGTGGTCCCGAGTCCGGGGCCGGCGACCTATGAAGTTCTCAATGTACATTTGCGGTCCCGGCTGGCCGGGTGCAGGGGTCGGAAAGACTTGGGATCAGGCCTGTTTCAGGCGGCGTTGTCGAGGTGGAGGGTTCGTCGGTTGTAGGCGGGTAAGGGTCGTCGCTTCGGGTCGACACCCGCAGGCGGGACCAGCCACGGGTGACGATCGAAGCCCATCACGACATCCCAGCCGCGGTCGTGGACGTCGTGATGGCAGGCCGTGCACAGGAGGCACCCGTTATCGAGGTCGGTGGGGCCACCGTCGACCCATGACACGAGGTGGTGTGCCTGGGTGCGCGATGCGGGGGCACCGCATTTCACGCAGCACTCATCCCGCAGCAGCAACGCTTTTCGTTGCGCCGGGGTGAACAGACGCTTTTCGCGTCCCACGTTCAACGGCACCTGTGCGTCGTCGACGATGACGACGGTGACCGCGGCATCACACCCCAACGCTTTCGCCGTCGCGGGTGTCACCGACCCCATGAACTCCAACGCGGACAGCTTCGGGGCATCAGCCGGGATCGTCAGCAGGACACCACCGGTCGGCTTGCACGACACGGTCTCGTCGGCGAGACCCCGCTCGGCGAGTTCCAAAATGGATTCGAAGGCATCAGCACGGCGGCGCTCGGCCGCCCGCGGATCATGCGAACCATCGGGTTGAGGTTTCGGCGCCGACAACGCTTCAACCAGGCTGTGCAGCTTCTCCCCGGCAACCGCATCCAGGTTGGCACGCACATCCAAACGGCCATCATCGGTTTTGTGGTAGCCCAGCTCGTTGATCGACTTGTCCTCGGCGGCAGGCACACCGGCATCGGCGTCGGCGGCGAGTTCGTTCGCGATGGTGCGAGCGTGATCGGTGATCTGCGCGGGCGTCATGCCCGCCGACGACCACGACATCAGTGACATCAACTGTGCTGACCGCAGGTCGGGATCAACGGGTTCGGTTGAGCGCGATTCGATGTGCGACAGCCCCCGCACGATCGCGTCGGCGTGTTCGGACGAGATGGCTCCGTCAGCCGCCCGGCGCACGAGTGGGTCGATGTCGATGGCGGTACCGACCCGCACGAACCGTGCAGCGACCGCGGGCGCGCACCCCATCACGGTCAACAGTTCCCGCAGGCGGCGTCCGTGGCCGTCGGCGACACCGAATCGGTCGAGATCACCGGTCAGCGTGGCCGCATGGTGGTCGGCGAGGTTGCGGATCAGCAGAATCTGCTGCAGCGCGGCGTGTGCTTGCGGCCCGGTCATGTCCAATCCGGTGCGAAGCTCGGCCAGCTGGTCGACAATGCCGGCCAGAATGGCTGCGGTATCGTCGCTTTCGACAGTTGCGTCGGCGATCATAGTGCCCCCCTTGGTGATCGATTCGATGTCTCCATCTTACACGCATGCACCGACAATGGCACCCGGATCGCCGGCATTTGTGGATCGAATACCGCTTGTGGACAACGTGTTTCGTGGCTCGGTGGACGCGCGTTTCTGTCGGTGAGTTGTGCTAGGCGTACGCGCCCTGGCACGGTGTCGATTGGACTATCTGGGTTTCACCGATTGGTGGCAAGCGCCTCTGGTGCGCGACGATGGGCGATACACTCACCTCTCGACATGGGCGGCAGCGGTCGTAGACCGGCGGGGACCAGTTCGCCGGAGGGGAACGATCCGCGGATCAGGGGGATGAAGTGCTCAGAGGGCGACACTCGATACTGACGGTGGTGGTGGCTGCCGCCGCACTTCTCTTCGTACAGGCAAGTTTTCAGCCGGGAGTGACCAACGCACTACAGATCGGCCCCATCATCTTCCCGGACGCCGGTTCCTCGGGAACCGGCGATCACGGCGAACCCGCACTCGTCAGAACTCCGGAATGGGCGCCGCCATTGAGCGCCGATGATGCGGTCATCCTCATCCCTGGCACCACCGACTACGACGGCAGCGACCAACTCGGGCGCACTCTGCAGATCGGGCTGTTCGGGGGCGTCACGACCGACCCGGCGACCGGCGCGGCCGTCGTCGATCCCAAGGCTGCACCGGAAGTCACCGTCGTCTCGTATCCCGGCGCCTTCGGACTCGATCCGTTCGGTATCCCGATCTACCTCGTCGGCTCGGATACCTTCACCCACTCTGTCGAGGCCGGATCGATCAACGGCGTCGCCGATGCCGAGGCCGCGTATCCGGGTGACGGCAACCGCAGGGTCGTCGTCAACGGCTACTCGCAGAGCGCACCGATCGCGATGAACGTCGCATACCTGTTGCACCACAGAAACATCGACGGGGAGGGTGAGATCCCCGACGACAAGATCGTGGTGATCATCGGCGCTGACTCACGCTTTCCCAACACTGGCGTGGAGAACACGATGCCGAGCCTTCTGCCGGGGCTGTATACCAACGGTGACCGCGATCCCGCCGACACCGGCGACATTCCCGTGTACTCCTACTGCGTCCGCGGCGATCCGACCTGTGGGGCGGGTAATCCGCTCGTCAATCCGATCTCCACGTTCTTCTATCTGGCACCAGGCTTCTACGTGCACGGATCTCTCAACCAGCACATCAACGAGTACACGATCACCAAGGAGTGGACGAGCCAGGAGGCCGGAGCCGGCGGCAACACGCACTACATCGTCTACGACGGCGGCAATCCGTGGGGAATGATGCTGCGTGACTTGGGTATTCCGGTGCCGCGAGAATTCGACGAGGCGCTGAGTGCGCTCGTCCCGGTGCCGATGCCCGGTGCCCGCTCGACCCTGGCAGATCTGCCGATCCCGATGTCGGACGAAATGCGGGGCCAGTTGAGCGCCTACGACGTGCCCACACCGCGTGAACTCCAGGGACTTCTCGCCGCCCGTCTCGGAGTCGGTGTCCCGGTCCACGATCCCGATGCCTGCGCCCGGACCCCGTCGGCCTGCCGGGCCGACTACAGCTCGGTGGCCGGTGCCGACACGCCGCCTGCGACGACGCCGGCGAATTCGACTCCGACAGCGCCGTCGATCACCGGGACCAACCGATCGGCCACGAGTACGGCACCGGCACCGAGTAGTGGAGAGTTGGCAGCCACGACATCTACTGCCACCCCGACGCCAGAGACCCCGACGATCGAGACCCCGACGATCGAGACCCCGACGATCGAGACTCCGACGACCGAGAGCGCCGAACCGGCGGTTCTACCGAACACGTGACCGAACGTGGTTGGTTTCGCGGCTAGAATCTACGTACCGCAGCCGAAAGGAGCGTGCCATGGCCACTTCCACCTGGCTCACCCGCGCATACCCCGACCTGTTTGCCGGACTGACCGAACATGACGCGCTGGATATCACCGCCGCGGTGGACAACAACGTCCTCGAAGGCTGGGAGCCGACCCGCGACGACATTGCCATTCTCACCGCCGAGGCTCGCGGCGCCATCAGCCGCGACGACCTCCTGCGCCAAGCACGTGGCGAGATCACCCGAGCGGAGCTCGTCCAGATGGCACTGCGTGGAGTCACCGCCGCCACCTGACGAATCGTCCGCCTCGCATGCGACGCCCCCTGGAGTCATGACGGGTGGTGTCGCCGTCTTACTGCCGGTCATCATCAACTCGAGATAGGCGTCGCGGTCCATGGCTTCTCCCCGATCGGACTGGGATGCCACCTTCATCCCAGGCAGTCACGTATTGGCAAACAAGCTCGGGATCGACGACCCAGACCAACTCGAGCAGCTGGAGTATGGACTCACCGCCACCGCCGAGCGTCAAGTCCTGCGCGGGCAGCTGGTAATCGACCGCACCTACGACGCCGAGCATCTCCGCGCTGTACACACCGCCTTGTTCGCCGACATCTATGACTGGGCCGGTAAGACCCGCATCTACCCGATGGCCAAAGACCGCATCGGCTTCGCCGACCCTGCGCAGATCGGCGCCTACCTGAGGGCGGCTGCCGACCACATCGCCACCACCGACTGGGGTGCCCTTGCCCACGGCGGTCTCGCCGTCGAAGCAGCCACGGCCTACGCCTACCTCAATACCGCCCATCCCTGGCGAGAGGGAACGGCAGAAGTGCAAAACTGTTTCTGCGGCAATTGCTCCGGGACCACCGGCACGATCTGGACCTCAGTCGAATCACCCGGCAGCAGTGGAACAACAGCTCGGCGCTGACGATGCCCGATCGTGGCGCCTTCGAGCCGGTTCCCGACCTGATGATCCCGGTGTTCTCTCGCATCATCGTCGACTACATCCCACCAGCCGGCGGTGCGATCACCGCGCCGAGATGTTGATAGAGCCGCGGGATCGGCCGCTGTCCCATCCGGGACCGGTGCCGGTTCGCCTGATTGGCCCGGTTTGCCGGCCAATCTGACGCACGCAGTGCTCAGGACGTCGTACGAGAGTCAAGGGAAAGTGAGCAAACCAACGCAGTGATCTGCGTCGGGAGAGGTCGTGTTATGTTCGTCGCACGTTTCTGGTGGTGATGTAACCCGTCGCCCCGTCCCGACCGCATCACTGCGGCACGGCCGATCAGAGCACCGACCGGGCCGATCGTTCGTTTTCGCCGATGCACCGACAAGTCGATGAGTACCGACAGAACGAAAGACAGCGAATAGCAATGAGTGTGGGTGTCGTGCGCGAAACGGCCTCCGGTGAGCGTCGGGTGGCGCTGGTACCGAAGGTCGTCGCGTCGCTGGTGGGCAAGAACGTCCCCGTGATCGTCGAGGAGGGGGCAGGCCTCGGGGCGCTGATCCCCGACGAGGCCTTCGTCGAGGCCGGTGCGACGATCGGCGATCCGTATTCGGCCGATGCGGTGTTGCGGGTGTCGCCGCCGTCGGACGCCGAGATCGCCAAGCTGCACAGTGGACAGAAGCTGATCGGATTCCTCGCGCCGCGCAACGCCGACACCAAGATCGGCGCCCTGCGCGAGGCCGGCATCGAGGCGTATGCCGTCGAGGCGATTCCGCGTATCTCGCGCGCTCAGGTGATGGACGCACTGAGTTCGCAGGCCAACGTGTCGGGATACAAGGCCGTCATCGTCGCCGCCGATCTGTCGACCCGCTTCTTCCCGATGCTGACCACCGCGGCGGGCACCGTGAAGCCGGCAACCGTGCTGGTGCTCGGGGTGGGCGTCGCCGGTCTGCAGGCGCTTGCGACCGCCAAACGTCTGGGTGGCCGCACCACCGGCTACGACGTGCGGCCCGAGGTGGCCGAGCAGGTTCGTTCGGTGGGCGCGCAGTGGCTCGATCTCGGGATCGACGCCGCCGGCGAGGGCGGGTATGCCCGCGAACTGACCGACGACGAGCGAGCGAAGCAACAGCAGGCGCTCGAGGATGCGATCAAGGGATTCGACGTCGTCATCACCACCGCACTGGTGCCGGGTCGGCCGGCGCCACGTCTGGTGACCGCCGCCGCGGTCGAGGGCATGAAGCCGGGCAGCGTCGTCGTCGACCTCGCAGGCGAGACCGGCGGCAACTGCGAACTCACCGAACCCGGGCAGACGGTCGTCACACACGACGTCACCATCACCTCGCCGCTGAATCTCCCCGCCACCATGCCCGAGCACGCCAGCGAGTTGTATGCCAAGAACGTGCTCGCGCTGATCGACCTCATGCTCGACGAGAATGGTGCGCTCGCACCGGATTTCACCGACGAGGTCATCACCGCCGCGTGTGTCACCCGTGACAGCCAGGAGGCGTCGGCCTGATGTACAACGAACTACTCGCGAACATTGCGATTCTCGTGCTGGCCGGCTTCGTCGGCTTCGCCGTCATCTCGAAGGTCCCCAACACCCTGCACACCCCGCTGATGTCGGGCACCAACGCCATCCACGGCGTAGTTGTGCTCGGCGCCCTGGTGGTGCTGGGTTCGCTACCGGCCGACGCCAATTGGGGCGTGCGCATCATCGCGTTCATCGCGCTGGTGTTCGGCACGCTCAACGTGGTCGGCGGTTTCGCCGTCACCGACCGCATGCTGGGAATGTTCAAGGGTAAGAAGGAGTCCGCCAAGTGAGCGCCACCGTTTTCGCCCAAGAGGTGGTAGACGCCAGTTTCAGCGGCACGGGGCAGGTCTCCGAAGGCCTCGGTTACGGGGTGACCGTCCTCTACATCGTCGCGTTCTCGCTGTTCATCTATGGCCTGTCGGGCCTGACCGGGCCGAAGACCGCGGTGCGCGGCAACTGGATCGCCGCGGTCGGCATGGGGATCGCCGTCGTCGCGACGTTGCTCGGCGTCTACAACAACGCCGGCGATGCGGGCGTGCCGTCGATCAACTGGATTCTGATCGCCGTCGGCCTGGTGGTCGGTGTGGCGCTGGGCATCCCGCCGGCCCTGAAGACCAAGATGACCGCGATGCCGCAGCTCGTGGCACTGTTCAACGGTGTCGGCGGCGGGACCGTCGCGCTGATCGCGTGGTCGGAGTACATCGAGTCCGACGGCTTCACCGCAGTGCACGAGACGCCCGACGTACACGTCATCGTCGGCTCGCTGTTTGCGGCGATCATCGGTTCGGTCTCCTTCTGGGGATCGCTGGTGGCGTTCGCGAAGCTGCAGGAGCTGTTGAACAAGAACCTCGAGAAGAAGTTGGTCAAGGCCGCCAAGGCCTTCCAGTTCGCCAACATCGTGCTCGCCATCGCGGCCATCGCGATCGCCGTCTACATCGGTGTCTCCGCCGATTCCACTTCGGCGACGCCATGGTTCTGGATCGTGGCGCTGCTCGTGATCGCCGGTGTGATGGGTCTGTTCGTGGTGTTCCCGATCGGCGGCGCCGACATGCCGGTGGTCATCTCGCTGCTCAACGCGCTGACCGGGCTGTCGGCCGCGGCTGCGGGTCTGGCGCTGAACAACCAGGCCATGATCGTGGCCGGCATGATCGTCGGTGCATCGGGCACGATCCTGACCAACCTGATGGCCAAGGCGATGAACCGGTCCATCCCGGCGATCGTGTTCGGCGCCTTCGGTGGTGGCGAGGCCGGCGTCGCCGGCGGTGCGGACGCGGCGGGCGGCACGGTCAAGGCCACCTCGGCCGCCGACGCCGCAATCCAGATGGCCTACGCCAACCAGGTGATCGTCGTGCCGGGTTACGGCCTGGCCGTCGCGCAGGCGCAGCACACCGTCAAAGAGATGGCCACCCTGCTCGAGGCCAAGGGCGTCGAGGTCAAATACGCCATCCACCCGGTCGCCGGGCGGATGCCCGGACACATGAATGTGCTTCTGGCCGAAGCAGATGTGCCGTATGACGCGATGAAGGAGATGGACGACATCAACGGCGAGTTCGCGCGCACCGACGTCGCCATCGTGATCGGCGCGAACGACGTCACCAATCCGGCGGCGCGCAACGATCCGGGTTCACCCATCCATGGCATGCCGATCCTCAATGTCGATCAGGCGCGTTCGGTGATCGTGCTCAAACGCGGGATGAGTTCCGGATACGCCGGCATCGAGAACCCACTGTTCTACCTCGATCACACCTCGATGCTCTTCGGGGACGCCAAGAAGTCCGTCGACTCGGTCATCGAGGAACTCAAGGCGCTGTAGCCGGCCCGCGATCGACGCCCCCGGCGCGGCCACGGCCGCTCCGGGGGACCAGGAATACGCTGATCGCGGCGCCGATGAGGAAGCAGCACAACGTGATCCACGGCCACGGCGTCACCTGCAGCGAATCGGCGTCGACGTCGACCGATGAACCCAGAGCCGAGACCTGGTGTGCGGTATCGGAGGTGAACCACAGCACCGCTACCACCGCGAGGGCCGAGAGTGCGATACCGGTATAGCCGGCCCAGACCGGGCGGTATGCCGGGCTCAGGCGCCGCAACGCCAACGCACCGAGCAGGCAGGCCAAGACCACCACGACGGTGCCACTGGACGTACTGATCTCGCTGGCGCTCAGCTGTTGTGGCGCACCGGCATCGGTGACCTCGGATTGCGCGCGAGGCCGGCGTCAGCCGCAGCACGCTGTACCGTCGCTTCCCCGGCAAGGAGGAACTCCTCGCCGCGGCGGTCGAACGGATGCGTCGCGATTTCGTTCACGAGATCGGCGTGCGGGTCAAGGGGCTCGACCCCGCGCCGCCATCGTCGAGGCCTTCACCGCGGCAGTTCTGGGAATGCGCAACAACGACGTCATCGCGAAGGTCATCGTCGACGACCCGGCCGCCATCGATCTCAGCGTCGGCACCGAGGATCCCCGTGTCGACGACCTCATCGACGAATTCAGTGGCGGCGTCGTCGCCACCCTGCGCCTCGATGCCCGAGCCTGATCTGCGCCTGGTCGCCGAGATCCTCTTCCGCTTGGTCACGTCCTTCGCGACCACGTCATCGCACGCCATCGACGTCGACGACGACGACGCGCTGCGCGAGTTCGCGACGAAATTCCTTGCGCCGCTGGTCTGGTAGACCGGCCGTTCGGGCAGACACCGGGCAGACCTCGGGCGACGCGCCCGGATGCCGAATCACCCGCCGAGGGTGATCAGCCGACCGACCCCGATCCGACCAGCTGCCCGAGGATCTTCCCGCCGATGTCGTCGATTATTCCGGGGCCCACGTCAGGTAGCTGACTTCCGGGTAGCTGATCGGTGGGCAGAAGCGGGGTCCGGCTCGCCGGAATGCCCGCGGTGCGGGTCGCCTCGACGCGGATGCCGGTCTGCTTGTCCTTGGGCAGTGGTGCGTCGTTCTTCGCCAGGTCGGTGTCGGTGGTGATCGACTGCGTGACGGTGAGGCCGGCTGCGGCGAAGTCGGCTGCGGCGCGGCGAATGTGGTTGGGGGAAGTCACCAGCACCACATCGGAGATGTGGCGTGCGGTGAGGAGCCCGGCGGTGTTCTGGGCGTTCGACACGGTCGAGACGGACGTTTCCTCGGTGGCGATGCGTGCGGGCGCGACGCCGTTGGCGATCAGCCACTTGCGCATCACCGATGCCTCGGTGGCCCCGTTTTGGGGCTTGCCACCGGTGACGACGATCGGCGCCGACGGCGATGACAGTGCCTGTGCGCGTCCGGCTTCGAGTCGCTTGATCAGCTCGGGCGCCGGTTTCCCCTCGGGGGACAGGCCGAATCCGAGGATGACGATGGCCGGGTTGCCCGAGACGGGTCGGGCGGTGGTGCTCGGGACGATCGCGGCCGCCTTGGTGACGCCGTCGATGACGTTGCGTGTGGTCTTCGCCAACCGAGAGTCCACCACTGTCAAGCGATTCAGCGCTGCCTTGCCGAGCGCGTCGTCGGAGATCTGGTCGGCCCAGATGGCTTGCAGTGCAAGGGATTGGCTGTCAGCAGGATTGAGTGTCACCGCCTGTTTGAGGTCACCGAGGCCGCCGGCCACATCTCCGGCGGCGAACTTCTGTTGCGCGGCGTTGTACAGCGAGGCCGGATCGACGGTGACCGCAGCTGTGGTCACCGCGCTCTCGTGGGACGTCGGCAGAGTACCGACGGCCGCGCCGCCGATGGCCGACAGTGCGAGAACCCCGACAGCGGTTCGTCGAAAATTACGTTTCACTCTGGACACGCCAGTCACTTGAGTAACAGTAGGTGGCGGATATGCAGGTCACCAGGGGGACTTGGTTCCAACCCGGTAACGAGCATCTGGTGGGCCGGAAATGGTCGCGTCCGGCGGTGGGGTGTCGCCCTTCTGGCCGGTGGAGCGGACGCTATTCGGTTCCGCTCGATGCTCGAGACCATGCGCGGGGTGCGGTGTCCCGCTTCTTGACCGCGGCGGCCACCTCCTCGATTCCCACACGAATGAGGTCGCCGTATGAATCGGCTTGCAGGGTAAAGGAGCGTTCACGGGCTGATGCGAGCTGGTCTCGGGCGGCGTCGAAGCTGCCGAGCCGACGAAAGTTGTCGGCGAGGTTGAGGTGAAGCGATGGGTAGAAGCCGGCGATGTGCAGGCCGGCGTCGAGTTCTCGGGCCCGTTGCTCGCTGACGGCATCGGCGGCGTCGAGTGCACGCACATCCCATTGCAGGGCCTGTGCAGGATCGATGTAGAGGTCGGCCAGGTAATGCGCCAGTGTGCAGCGGTGGAGTGGATCTCCGGTGACTCCGATTGTCTGCCACAGATCCAGGAGTTGGGTGCGTGCGTTGTCGACGTTTCCGCTGCGTCCGTCGGTGACCGCCTCGATGATGGCATTCATCGTCGGGTCGGTCGTGGTTGCTCCGGTCATTCGTGGTGCTCCTTTGGTGTGGCGCCATCTTCGGTGAATGGGGGCATGGTGGGCATGACAAGCGTGGTCAGATCACCGTTGTCGGCAGAGCGGATGGTCGCAGGCTGCGTCGCGCCGCGGAGGTCGAAGACCACATCCGCGCCGATTGCGGTACTGATGGCCGGATAGAGGGTGGTCATCTCGAACCAGACGTCGAACCCGGGCCCACTGACACGGCCCGGAATCTGGCCGTGCATGTCGTGGCTGGTGTCGTACAACGAGATCCCGGAGTTGTTGACGCGCAGGCAGATCAGTCCTGTGGATCTTTCTTCGAGGCGTTGGAGCAACATCGTCTTCGGCGACTCAACGCGCGTCGTCGGCGGGGGCAGTTCGTCGAGCATCAACTGGTAGTCGGGGAACGTTTCGGTCAGGAGTCGACAATGTCGATCTCCGCGTGTCGGCATCCGGATCCATATTTCGTGGTCGGTCGCCTCGATTCGAGCTTGCGGCGTGCGCCGCAGATCGGTCAGGCAGTCACGCAGGTCCTCGCCGTTCACCGTCGCTGCCCAGGCCGGACCAGGACGATGGGTGCTCACCAGCGTGCGAATCGACAAGCGGTAGCGATCGGTTGCGGTCACCACCACCGTGCCGGCGTCGGCCTCGATGCGTACACCGCCGAGTACCGGGACGTCCGGCTCGTCGGTGGTGGCGGTGAGGACCTGCGCCACCGCCGCGGCCAGCACTGGGCCGCTCACCGTGGCGACCATCGTTGCGGTCGTTTCGACCAGGGCGGATTTGATGGTGGCGGCACGCTCCCGTGCGGTGACGGCGTTGCCGACGACTGCGTCGACATGGTCGTCGACCAAGCGCACCGCCTCCTCGCAGTCGGCAGTGAGCACGGATCTCGCCGTCGCGAGAGGCATTCCGATCTCGCGTAGTTGCCGAAGCAACGACGCACGCTCGAGTTGGTCTGTCGCATAGAACCGATACCCGGACGCCGGGTCGACCTCGGTCGGGATCAGCACGCCGGCATCGGCATAGAAGCGCAACGCGCTCGCTGTCAGCCCACTCCTGCGCGCGAACGAACCGATCGGCATCAACCCGGGATCTTCCACCACCACATCATCGGGCTTCGATCTACGTGAAGGTCAACCCCGGCAGTCGCCGGCACCGACGTCCCACCTCGGAAGGGTGGTCGACGTGGACCGGCGACAGCCGGGATCTGGGCCGTAGCCCTATCTATCTATGAAGTTCTCAACGAACAGATGCGGTCCCGGCGGGCCGGGTGCGGGGTCGGGAAGTCGTTATGGGTAGGCCTGTTTCAGGCGGATCGTGTCAGACGGTCAGTGTCAGGCAGCGTCGTCGAGGTGCAGGGTGCGACGGTTGTAGGCCGGTAAGGGTCGCCGATTCGGGTCGACACCCGCGGGCGGGACCAGCCACGGGTGCCGATCGAAGCCCATCACCACATCCCATCCCCTGTCGTGGACATCGTGATGGCACGCCGTGCACAAAAGGCAGCCGTTGTCGAGGTCGGTGGGGCCACCCTCGACCCACGACACGAGGTGGTGCGCCTGGGTGCGCGACGCCGGCGCACCACACTTGATGCAGCATTTATCCCTGATCAGCAACGCTTTTCGCTGTGCCGGGGTGAACAACCGCTTCTCGCGTCCGACGTTCAACGGCACCTCGTCACCGTCGACGATCACCACGGTGACCCCGGCATCACACCCGAGTGTTTTCGCGGTCGCGGGCGTCACCGATCCCATGAACTCAAGTGCGGAAAGCTTCGGGGCATCAGCAGGAATCGTCAGCAGCACACCGCCGGTCGGTTTACACGACACGGTCTCGTCGGCGAGGCCCTTTGCCGCGAGCTCCAGGATCGTTTCCAGAGCATCGGCGCGCTTACGATCGGCCGACCGCGAATCCAGCGAACCATCGGGCTGAGGCTTTGGCGCGGACAAACTCTCGACGAGACTGTGGAGTTTCTCCCCGGCAACCGCATCGAGGTTGGCGCGCACATCGAGGCGTCCGTCGCTGGTCTTGTGGTAGCCGAGTTCGTTGACGCTCTTGTCTTCGGCGGCAGGCTTTCCGTCGGTGTCGTCGGCGAGCAGATTGCCGAGTTGGTTTGCGTGCTTACCGATTTCGGCGGGACTCATCCCGGACAACGCTTGCGAGACGAGGGACCGGGTGTGGTCGCGACGCTGTTCGGGGGTGACGGGTTCGCCGGTGCGGGAATCGATGTGGGTGAGTCCGAGGACGACGGCGTCGGCGTGGTCGAGGGATATCGCACCGTCGACGGTGTGGATACGCAGACCGTCGAGCTCCTTCGTGGTGCCGACGCGGACGAGTCGGCCGGCGACGGCGGGTGCGATTCCCATGGTGATCAACAATTGTCGTACCGAGCGGCCTTGGGGCGCGGTCACTTTGAGACGGTCGAACTCGCCGGTCAATGTCGCGGCGAGGTGATCGACTTTGTTGCGCAAGATGATCAGTTGCTGCATCGCCGCGAACGCTTCCCGCGAACCGATGTCCGCGCGGAACGTATGGTCATCGAGCTGCGCGATGAGACCCGCGAACAGGTCAGCCGGGAGCTCCGCGGAGTGTGTGGTGGCGTCGATCATGGAATCCCCCCTGGATGATCTTGCGATGAGTCCAGTGTAGCAGAAGATTTGTTCGACTGGCAGGGTTTGTAGGATTAATCCACAAGGGCAGCAACCACTTTCGCCACGCCAGTGAACAGTTGCCCCAGCGGTGAACGACTTTCCCTGCGGTGAACAGCCGTCACGCCGGTGGGCGATCTGGGTATCGAATACTGCTTGTGGACAAAGTGTTTCGCGCCTCGGGTGGACGCTAGAACATCACCGAACGGAAGTGGGTGATCAGGCGATCGCCGTCGATCATGTGGAAGGCGATACCCGGGGGTTGGCCGCGGTTGATGATGTCGGTGCCCTCGAAGGGCAGGTTCAGTGTCGATGAGACACCCGGCGCCATGCAGAGCGGACGGTCCGCAAAGCGGGTGACGCATGCGGAGTGTATGTGCCCACAGACGAAGCCGACGATGTTGGGGTGTTTGCCGACGAGAGCGGCCAGCCGCTGTTCTCCGGTCTGGCGGATGGTGTCCATGTAGGTCATACCGACGTCCACCGGCGGGTGATGGAAGGCCACCAGCACCCGGGTCTGCGGGCCGGCGGCCTCGATCTGCGCCGACATCCATTCGAGCGTGTCGTCGTCGAGGTAACCGTCGTTGCCCCCGGGAATGGAACTGTCCGCCGACAGCAGCAAGACGTCACCGATGAGCAGCGAGGAGTTGACCGGGGCCATGCTGCGACGAGGACCGAAGACCTCGCTGAAATTGTCCCGAAGATCATGGTTACCGACGGTGACCAGCATCGGTAGTGGGGACTCGAGAACGCGATAGGCCTCGACGTATTCGCGAGGTGTTCCTTCGTCGGCGATGTCGCCGGTGACCAGCAACGCATCGAGTCCGGCCGCGCGTGCGTTGAGATAACTCAGGGTCGACTCGATCCGGGCGCGGTTGTACCGCGTTCCGTTGAAATGGAGGTCGCTGATGTGGGCAACGACGAACACGCACACACTCCCTTGTCGACTCACCTGAGGCTAGCCGCATGGCACCGCAAGAGCACGCCGAGGGTGTACCGGGGCCGGCGCGTGGCCGTGCCCGCCGTCACCCCAGTGTGCGGGCGAACAATTTGGCCAGTTCCGCGAAGTGATACTCCGACGCATCGTGGTTGTAGGAGGCGGTGTCGGCCATGGTGTATCCGTGTGGGGCACCGGGATAGACACTGGCGTGATGGGTGACACCGGATGAGGTGAGTGCGTGTTCGAACACGGCGACCGACTCGGGCGGCAGGGAGCGGTCGTGATCGGCGTGTATCGCGAGCACCTCTGCTTTCACCTCGGGCAGCGACAGGTGCGGGCTGTCCGAGGAGTCGGTGACCAGGCCACCGGTGTGGAACATGCCCACGGCGGCAACGTCATCGGGTCGGGTGGTAGCGGCCAGCAGGGCCAGCCGCCCGCCCATGCAATAGCCCGTCGCGCCGACCGGCCCGGGCGCGGTCTCCGGCAGCGCGCGCAACGCGTCGAGGTACGCGGCCAGATCGCCGCGCGCCCGGTAGGTGGTGAGGCTTTTGATGCGCGGCCGCGCTTTCGCGAAGAACGTCGAGCGGCTCTCGGCATCGAGCAACGGCTCGTCGGGGGAGGTCTCGGCCGCGGTTCCACTGCGGTAGAAGGTGTTGGGCGCCAACACCACATAGCCCCACGACGCGATCCGGTCGGCCATCTTCTCGATCTGGGGGCGCAATCCGATCGCGTCCATGAGAAACAGGACGCCGGGCCAGGTGTCGCCGTCCGCCGCGGGCGCCGGCCGCGCCACATACGCTTCGGCATCGCCGTCGGCGGCGGTGACGGTGATCTTCTCTCCGGTTGTCTCGCTCATCTCTTCCTCTCGAAATCGGTGGACTGATCAGCAGGGGTCGCGCGGCTCGAATTTGCTCACGCAGGTGGTCGACGGCCCGCGCGAACCAGGTCGGACCGCGCGAACGCGTACCCGCCTCATAGGTCGCCGGGCAGTTTGTCGCGTCGGATACCGCGCCAGCTCGGATGTCGCAGATGCCCGGTGCTCGTCCAATCCATGAACCGCACCTCACCGACGATCTTCGGCAGCACCCACACCGCATTCGCCGCCACCGGCCGATCCAACTTGTCCAGGAACGGGGAGCGGCGGATCGTCAGCGGTTCGAGTTCCTCGGCGAGCAAGGACAATTGGGCTTCGGTGAACCCGGTGCCGACCCGCCCGACGTAGCGCAGTCCGGTCGCCTCCGGCAGACCGAGGAGCAGGGAACCGATTGTGTCGGTGCGGTGGCCGCGCCCCGGCCGCCAGCCGCCGATCACCACCTCGATGTCGCGCCAGTTCTTCTGTTTGAGCCACGACTTGGACCGCCGACCCTGCTGATAGGTCGACGAACGACGCTTGGCGACAACGCCTTCGAGCTGGTGTTCGCGACTGTATGCTACGGCCGCCGAGCCCGGCTCGGGTAGCAGGGCGGGCACCTCGACGTAGCGCGAACGCCCGAACGCGGGTGCTAGCCCTTCGAGTAGTTCGCGTCGCTGCGACCACGGTTTGCCGAGCAGAGAGGTGCCGTTGAGGTAGAGGACGTCGAACAGATAGAGCTTGAGCGTGATACCGGCGTCCGCGGATCGGCGCCCGGCGAGGAGCGTGAAATTGGTGCGCCCGGCCGAGTCGAGGGCCACCACCTCGCCGTCGAGTACGACGTCGATCAGCCCGAGATCGTCGGTCATGGCGGCGAGTTCGGGAAAGTCGGCGGTCATGTTCAGACCGGAGCGGGAGGTCAGGGTGAACTCACCGCCGATGTAGCGCACCAGGAGACGGTAGCCGTCCCACTTGCCCTCGAAAGCCCAGTCCTTCGGGTCGAGCTTCTCCACCGGTTCGTCGGTGGCCAGCATCGGCCGCGGATCCCGCAGGCTGTCGGGCAGGATGGGTCGGGGTTCGTCGCTCATCAGGTGCGCGAGCCAGTTCTTGTCACCGGTCTTGATCAGCGCATATCTGCCCTGGACGCGTTCTCCGTGCAGGCGGACGATGACCTCGTCGTCGCGCCACTTCTCGGTTTCGTAGGTGCCGCGATCCCAGATCTCCACGTGCCCGCCACCGTATTCGCCGGCCGGGATGTCGCCGGCGAAGTCGGCGTAGTCGAGGGGGTGGTCCTCGGTGTGCACGGCGAGCCGATTCTGGCCGGGATCGGTCGGCAGGTTCTTCGGGACGGCCCAGCTCACCAGGACGCCGTTGCGTTCGAGCCGGAAGTCGTAGTGCAGCCGCCGGGCATGGTGTTCCTGGATCACGAAGATCGGGCCTGCCGCATCGGTGTCCGCGCCACGCCGTTGCCGGGCGGTGGCGTCGTCGAACGGCTCGGGTGTCACCTCGGCGTTGCGTTTGCGACGGTATTCGCGCAGGTTGATGACCTGGCCGGCATTCGTGGCCGCACCGTCCGCCTCGCCGTGTCCGTCGGCGTCGTCACCGTCGGGATCTTCGGTCGCCTCGGTGCTGTCGGCGGTATCGGGGTCGTCGTCGAGCCCCTCGAGGAGATCGCCCATCTCCTCGACCCGTGCGAGCACGTCGGTGTAGAGCAGCTGCGTCAGATCGGGATCGGCCATTTCGTCCCAGGTGCGTGGCGCGGCGACCCAGGGCTGTTCGCGCCCGCGCAACGAATACGGCGCCAAGGTGGTCTTCGATGCGCTGTTCTGGCTCCAGTCGATGAAAACCTTGTGGGGGCGTTGGGCTTTCGCCATGATCGCGGTGACCCGGTCGGGTTGCTGCTGGGCCAGGGAGGTGGCGATCTGTTTGGCCACGGCGCTCGCGGAGTCCGCCGACACCGGCGTCTCGAACCGTGCGTAGACGTGTATTCCCTTGCCGCCGCTGGTCACCGGATAGCAGGGCAGTCCCGCGGCGTCGAGCATGTCGTGGACGGCGCAGGCCACCTGGGCGCACTCGGCGAGCGTCACACCGGGCCCGGGATCGAGGTCGAGGACCAGCCGGTTGGCCTTGGGGCCCTCGGCTGCGAAGACCGCGGTCTCGTCGGGGGCGGGCAGACGCCATTGCGGGGTGTGCAATTCGAGGGCGGCCATCTGCGCCAGCCACACCAAGGTTGCCGGCGAATCGGCCACCACATACTCGATGATGCGACTGCTGTGTTCGATGGCGCGGCGCGAGACCCACTCGGGGGTGCCCTCGGGTACCGACTTCTCGAAGAACGGGGTGGACTCGACGCCGTTGGGCCAGCGTTTGCGGGTGACGAGCCGATCGGCCAGGTGGGGCAGCATGGTGTCGGCGATGCGCGCGTAGTAGTCGATGACGTCGTATTTGCGGGTGCCCGACGCCGGATAGAGCACCTTGGCCAGGTTGGTCACCGAGATGGTGTGTCCACCCACCTGGAGCGTCTGTCCTCCGGATGCCATGGATCAAGCGTGCCACGGCTCTCGTGTCCAGGGCGCAATTGCCGCCCTGGGATGGCACAATGGCGACCATGCGCTCGATCTGGAAGGGCGATCTGAGCTTTGGTCTGGTCAATGTGCCGGTCAAGGTGTACTCGGCCACGGAAAGCCACGACCGGAAGTCCTATCAGGTCGATTCCTCCGACGGCACCCGAATCCGCTATCGGCGCGTCCGGGAGGGCACCGACACCGAGGTCGATTTCTCCGACATCGGCAATGCCTACGAATCGTCGTCCGGCGAGACGGTGATCTTGACCAAGGACGATCTGGCCTCGCTCCCGGTGCAGAAGAGTCCGGAGATCTCGATTCTCGAGTTCGTACCTGTCGAACAGGTCGATCCGATCTATTTCGACAAGCCGTACTACCTGGAGCCGTCGTCGAAGTCGCCGAAGGCCTACGTGCTGTTGGCGCGCGCGCTGCAGGAGACCGATCGGCTGGCGATCGCATCGTTCACGCTGCGCAACCGCACCCGTATGGCGGCGCTGCGGGTGATCGAACCCGGGGTGATGACGCTGCAGACCCTGCTGTGGCCGGACGAGGTCCGCAAACCCGACTTCGGTTTCCTGGGCGAGGACGTGCAGATCCGTGACCAGGAGTTGACGATGGCGTCGTCGCTCATCGACTCGATGGCGCAGGACTATGACCCCAGTGAGTTCTCCGACACCTATCAAAAAGAGCTGGCCAAGCTGATCGACGCGAAATCCGAAGGCTCCGAAGCGTTTCCGGAAACCGAGGCGAAGCCGGAGGCCGACGAGGACTCCGAGGTCGCCGACCTGTTGGCCGCGTTGCGTGCGTCGGTGAAGGATCGCGGTGCCGACGAGTCGTCGACATCGGAGTCCGATACGGCCGGCAAGAAGGCGCCCGCGAAGAAGACTGCCGCGAAGAAGGCTCCGGCGAAGAAGACCGCTGCGAAGAAGGCTCCCGAGAAGAAGGCTCCGGCCAAGAAGACCGCAGCCAAGAAGACCTCCCGCCGCGCCAGTTGAGTCGGTCGGGCCGGATCAGAACCACCAAAATCGGTGGCCGCACCCGGCCCGGGTGGGGCACGCTGATGAGGTGAGTTCGTCGACGTCCACGCGTACGTTGCCGCGGGCGCTGCGCCCGTTCGGCAGTGGACAGTACCGGCTGCTCGCGGCCGGTCTGATGTTGGCGCTGTTCTCCGACGGGGTCTGGACGATCACGCTGGTGTGGCAGGTCATCGGGCTCGGTGGGGGACCGGGGCAGGTGTCGTTGGCGACCGGATTGGCTGCGGTCGGGATGGTGGTGTCGACGCTGGCCGGTGGCGTGCTCGCCGATCGAGTATCCCAGCGATCCATCATCATCGGGCTCGAGGTCGTCAAGATGGCCGTGTTCGCGGCCGTGGCGATCTGCGCGATCACCGGGGTGCTGTCGATGCCGATCCTGGCGGTCGCGGCCATGCTCGGCGGGGTCACCACCGGCATGTACTACCCGGCGTATTCGGCGTTGCTGCCGGGCATCGTCGCCGCCGACCAATTGCAGGCGGCCAACGGCATCGAGGGAATCCTGCGGCCGGTGCTGTTCCAGGCGGCCGGGCCGATGATCGCCGGCGCGGTGATCGCCGTGACCGCGCCGGCGCAGGCGGCCCTGGTGGCGGCGGTGGCGAGTGTGGGTGCGGCACTCTGCTACCTCGCGATGCGGCCGGTGCCGTTGCGCCGGGACCCGGATACGTTGCGCGGTCCGGCGATTCGTTCGATCATCACCGACCTCGCCGAGGGCTTCGGCTACATGTGGCGCACCCCGTGGCTGTGGTCGACGCTGTTCTTCGCGACGATTCTGGTGTTGGCCACCATGGGGCCGATCGAGGTGCTCATCCCCTTCGCGTTACGGGAGCGGGTCCACGGCGGTGCCGGCGACCACTCGCTGGTGCTGGCCGCGTTCGGTGCCGGCGCGGCGATCGGCTCCTTCGTGTTCGCATCGATCCGGATGCCGAGGCGCTATCTGACCCTGATGTTCGGGCTGTGGGGCTGGTCGTCGATCCCGTTGGTACTCATGGGCGTTGCCGGCCACACCTGGGTGTTCATCGTTGCCGGATTCGTCATGGGTCTGTTGTTCGACGGTCCGATGGTGTTGTGGGGCACGCTCTTACAACGTCGGGTGCCGCCGGCATTGCTGGGCCGTGTGGCGAGCCTCGACTTCTTCGTGTCGGTCGTGCTGATGCCGGTGTCGATGGCCCTGGCCGCTCCGGTCGCCGACGTGATCGGCCTCACCACGACCTTCGTCGTGTGCGGGCTCGTCCCCGTGCCGTTCGCGGCGGCCTTCTACCTCGCCGCCCGGCTGTGGCGCGACGAGACCGCTCACCCGCTCCGCGACACCGAGAACCAGCCCGCGATCGCGGTCGTGCACGACGAGATGTCGGCGTCGGCCTACAGTTGGCGGGCCGACCGGTGACGGCCTGTTTGCTCGCCCGGAGACTGTCGGAACGTGCGGGTCTGCTTCCGGTCGACGACGCCGCGCCGGTGATTCTGATCTGGTAGCACATCATTCTCTCGCATGACACCGATTCTCGATGTGTGGGACCCGCTACCATCATGGCCGAGTGAACGTCCCACCCGAAGATGAGCGAGGAGATTCATGTCCCACGAGTTCAGGCTTGATCCGGAGGCGGTGATACATTTCGGCAAGCATTTGTGGCGCGTGTCGGACAGTCTGGCCGACATCGACGCGGCGGGCATCCTTGCGACGGGCGCCGCTGCATGCCCCGGTACGGACCTCGAACGCGGGTTGAAGCGGCACGCCGAGCGTGAACATGAGGCCGTTAGTGGGTTGTCCACGAATTTCGACGAGTTCGGCAACGGCGTGAAACTTGCTGTCGATAGGTTTCTGCGAGCAGACAGCGAGTTTTCCGAGCAGATCGCTTCGCCCGGTGAGTCGCGGCTGTGACTCTTACGATCGGCCAGGTCGAAGACTTCTCGATTGGGTCGCTGACCCAGACCGGTGATGGGCTCAGTTCGGGAGCGGAGTCGTTGGCGGGTAATGCGACGTCGGTCCTCAATGAACTCGACCGCGCATCGACCGATTGGAAGGGCGAGACGCAGACGCAGGTTGCGGTGAAGGCCAAAGACCATGCCGAAAGCCTTCGGGAGAGGGCTGATCGATGGTCGAATGCGGCCGTTGTGTTGCGTACCGCGGCCGACCAACTCGGAAAACTCAGGGACGAAATACTCGCCACAGTCGACGACATGATGGTGCGAACTGTATGTGATGTGGCAGACAGCGGTGTGGCCACGGTCAGAAAGAGCTATCTGCAGAAGCTGGCGGCAGCGAATGTCAATGACCAAGATGGATTGGCTGACGCGCGTGAAAAGGCTTTTGCGTTCGCTACGCAGATCACGTTTAAGCCGCTGCTCATCCGTTCCATCCGCGGATACCCCCGGCACCCGCTCCCCCGGCGGGAGCAATCGCCGACGCGAACAGGGACGGGTCGGGGCCCGACGACTACCGCACCTACGATCCCAACCTTGCGAAGAAGGCGTATTTGCAGGGGATTCGGGCGGCTGCCGAAGCTGGTGCGGCAAATGCTTCGCCGAGCCTGCCCATCGCGTCGAGCATGCTCATGCATTTCCTCGGAAACAGTGGGAACGAATATCGATTCGATGTGAACGGAATGCTCAGAGATGTGCCCGAGTTCGCGGGAAGATCCGAAGATACCGCAAGCCGGAGCGCTAGCAGGGCGCAGTCGGTGATGCCGAACGGTTACGACGGGCCAGTTGCCTTTCAGAGCCAGTGGCAAGTCAACCCCGGATTTCGCGCAGACGCTACCGCACACCCGGACTACTGGGCTGCGCTGGGCACCTTCTCATATCAGACGAGTGGTGTCTATATGCCGCACCTCGGTGGAGCAGGCGTTGGTCCGGGTGAACTCACCTATCAGACCAGCATCTACGACTACTACAACTGGGATACAACCAAAAAGTCGCCATCCGAACAGTATTCGGATCTTAACGATCTCCACCGTGCCGGTTGGGCCCAGAACTACGAGGTAACAGGCACGTCGAGCCCTCACTCCGCACGATCCGGGACGCCGTGATGACACGCGCGCGTTGGATCTGGACGGCAGTGATCTGCGTGGCGGTGACTGTCGTGTTGGTGGTCGCTGTCGGTGTGACAACATACTTCAGCACCGGGCATCGTGCTGCCAGGATGGCAGACCGCATCGGGGTGAGCATTCCGGCTGACGCCACCCGGGTCGGTGTCGACGACCCACCGTTCGCCCTGCAGGGAAACTGTTCGATGTTGGACTTTCAGGTGCCCCAAAGTAGTTGGCAGTCATACGTTTCACACTACTTCGATGTCGATCGCCTCCGTGAACTGGAGGAGGTCCCGGGTTTCTGTGGGCATTCACTCATCAACTGTCACAAAGGCATTTACGCCGGCGGGTTTGAGGCGACGGAAGAGAAGAGCGGCATCCGACGTTCCTTGCAGGTGATACCGGATTGTGTTGACGGGCAGGCGCAAATTGTGTGGGGGACAACCGACTAGCTCGGCGGTATCCATCGTTGTTCGGTCGTTTCACCGACGCCGCCGAGAGCCGGTTGGGTTCGCTACTTGCCTCCGCCGCCGAAGGCTGTACGGCAGAGCCCAGAGCACACAGTAGGAGTCGTAACACCATGATGACGCGTACGGGTTGGATCTGGTCGGCAGTGATCTGCGTGGCAGTGATTATTGTGGTGGTGGTCGCTGTCGGTGTGGCAACGTACTTCAGCACCGGGCATCCTGCTGCCAGGATGGCAGACCGTATCGGGGTGAGCATTCCGGCTGACGCCACCCGGGTCGGTGTCGACGACCCACCGTTTGCCCTGCAGGGAAACTGTTCGGTCTTGGAGTTTTTGATACCGACGACCCAGTGGCGGGATTATGCCGGTCGATACTTCGAGCTGAATGCGCTGGACGGCCCGCATATGCTCTGGCCACCCTGCGGTCGAACACGGATCATGTGCGACAACGACATCTACATCAAAGGCTATGACGCGTCCGGTCAAGGCAAGGGTGTGACGCGTCGGTTGCAAGTGACCCCCGACTGTGTTGACGGCCAGGCGCGAATCACCTGGGGGACAACCGACTAGCCGGGTCGGCGCACTCTAATCGGTAGACATCTCTCTCGGAAACCGGTAACTATGTCTACCGATTCGTCGGCGTGGGTTCGGTAGCGGTGGGTGTTTCGGCGGCGGGCGCGGCCGGGGCCGTGGTCTCCGGCGTTGTGGTGACCGTCCCCGTCGGTGCGGTCTCGGGTGTGGTGACCGTGTCGGAGGGTGTCGTTTCGGTCGGGCTGGGTCGACTCGACGTCGCGGTGGCCGAAGGCGTGGCGGCAGTGGCAGATTCAGGGTTCGACGTCACAGGGCTCGATCCTGCTGCGCTCGACGCTGCTGGGCTCGATTCGGTTGAGCTGGTTGCCGAAGTTGTGCCGGTGGCCCGCGTGGACGGGGCGGGCGAGGTGCTCGTCCGTGACCGGGAGCCCAGCGGACTTGCCGTGCCCGACGGGCCGGACGTCGACGCCGTCGGAGCCGCCGTCGGCTTCTTCGCCGCCGCTTCGATTTTCGCGATCAGTTCGAGCGCGGCGTTGTGGATCGCGGCACCCGCGGCGGTGAACATCGGTGAGGTGACGATGCCGTGGACGAGGGTGAGGCCCTGCTGGCCCCAGTAGATGGTGAAGTTCGCCGGCAGGAGAACCAGACTGGTGAGGCTGGCGGCGATCGCCTTGACCGCCGCGGTTCGGGTGGCCGTATCGAAGCTGAGCATGTTGAGTGCGGTGAGTGGGTCGGGCAGGTACGCACCGTAGCCCAGCTTCGGCAGTGGGGGCATGAGGTCGTAGACGGCGGTGAGGACCGGCTGGATCGCCGCCAACTGGAACGGCAGATCGAAGTAGATGGAGGGAATGTCGACGCCGAGATACTGCTTCACCATCGATGGCATCGGTCGCAGGATGTTCTGGAATTCACCGAGTGCATAGTTCGGGGTCAGCAGCATCTCGGCGTTCTGGTAGCTGCCGTGCCGGCCGAGGACGTATCCGGCGATCCCGTTCAGCGCGCCGATCGGATCGTAGAGCGGGTCGGGCATGTCGCAGATGCCGTCGCCCTGGGTGCAATACGAGATCACCGGGATGTCGCCGAAGCCGTCGCGCGGACCGGACAACGTGAGTCCGGGGATCAGGCCGACCCACGAGAGTTCGATCCCGCGGCCGGACTTGTCTCCGTCGCGGCGCGGGTCCGAATAGAGCTCTCCGCGAATCTCGTTCGAGTCGCTGATGGTGTAGGTGACGCCGTCGACGGTGGTGGTGGCCCGGCCGTGCGCGATGTCGGAGAGGACGTCCCCGGCGACTCGCGCGCCCTGGGAGTATCCGACGATCACGATTTCGCTGTTGGGACAGGCCGTCTGGTAGGTAGCGACCTGTTGGATGAGCTGCTGCTTTCCGCGGGCGACGTCGTCGTTGTATCCGATCGCCCCGACGGGCCACAGCGCGGTGGTGTAGTCCTCGTCGCTCGCGCCGAGGTCGTGGACCTCCCACTGGTCCGCGGGAAAGCGGGTCTGCAGGTTCTTGTAGGCCGCGCCACCGACGTCGTTGGTGCCGTTGACCATGAAGACCGCACCCGTCTTGCAGTCCACGGCACCGGCGGTTGCGGCCGCGCCCGGTGCCCAGAGAAGTGCGAGCATTCCCAAAAGTGCCGCAAACACCGTAAATACGGCAGTGCGACGCCAGCGCAAACCGACCACCATGACGGACCTCCCCGACTAGGACGATTGACCAGGTGTGATACATAACACAGTACCGTGGCGGAGTCGAGATGTGGTGAATTCAAGAAGATGGGTGTTGCTGTATATAGATTGCCGACTCAAATGGCTGGGCTGCCGGAACGCAAGCCGAAGAATGTGTCAGATCAGACCATGTCGGTAGGCGTAGGCCACGAGTGCCGCCCGGTCGCGGCAGCCGGTCTTGGCGAGCAGGTGATTGATGTGGGTCTTGACAGTGCTGAGCCCGACCACCAGGTGCGATGCGATCTGCTGATTCGACATCGCAGTGGCGACGAGCCGCAGTACCTCGACCTCCCGGTCGGTGAGGCCGTCCGGGTTGGCGGCCGGCGCAGTGCGTCCGTCCGCGGTCCGCTGGTGGGTCAAGACCGCACGAAGTGCCTTCTCGTCGAGCATCGAACGGCCGGTGGCCGCGGCAACCAGCGCGGCCTCGATCGCGTCGGGATCGGCGTCTTTGTTGAGGAATCCAACGGCACCCGCCTCGAGTGCGTCGACGATCGTCGCGTCGTCGTCGTAGGTGGTCAACGCGACCACATTGGTGCGTGATCCGGATTCGCGGAGCCGGCGAATCCCTTCGACGCCACCGATTCCGGGCATTCGAAGATCGGTGAGCAGCACGTCGGGGTCGGTATCGGCGACGAGGTCGAGGGCGGCTTCGGCCGACGCCGCGGCGCCGGTCACCTCGACGCCGTCGAACATGCCGAGCATCGAGCGCAGGCCCTCCCGCACCACGGTCTGATCATCGGCGATCACCACTCGCACCGTCACGACGTCATCCGCATGGTGAGCTCGAAGCCTTCCTCGCACGGGCCATGGGTCAGCGTACCGCCGGCCAGCGCCACGCGTTCGGCCAGTCCGGCCAAACCGTATGCGCCACTGGGATGATCGCGGTCGCTGAATTCATCGGGTGCGCCCACCGACAGCACACGCAGCGTCGTCGCGCCGAATTCGATGCGCACCGGGGCGCCTGCGGCGTGACGCAGCGAATTGGTGAGCCCCTCCATCACCACCGACTTCGCCAGTGCCACCCATGGCGTATCGACGTCGGCGGCCGAGCCGGTGACCGTGATCTCCAATCCGGTCGCGGTGTGCAGCCGCTCGATCGTGGAAGCGGTCCAGTCGGATAGCGATTCACCACCACTGCCAAGTGGCGAATCGTCGTCACCGCGCAGCGAACGAACGGCATCGCGAGCCTCCGCCAGCCCGTCGCGCGCCAGTGCTGCTGCGGTGTCGAGCTTTTCGGTCAGCTCCGGCGAGACACCCTCGCGCCGGGCGGCGAGCGCTGCGCCCTGCACCGTGATGATCAACCCCGACAAGGTGTGTGCCAGCACATCATGGAGCTGGGCGGCCAGTACCTGCCGGTCCTCGGCAGCCGCGGCTCGGGCCCGTTCGCCCTCGATGATCTGCCGTTGTGCGGCAGCGAGTTCGTCCGCCTCGCGCCGATACCGCCGCAGGTGTACCCAACCGAAGACCAGCAACGCGATCGCGAGATCGATGACGACCGTCCACATCTCGCGATCGAGCCACCACGACTGCACCACGATTGCGGCCACCGGCGGAACCGCCAGCAGCGCGGTGATCCAGATGCCGACCGGCGCCAGCGCTGCTGCGGCAACCCCCAGCAGGGGCACCCAGACGGTGGCCGCGCCGCCGAAGGCGAGTCCGGTGGCGGTGGCTGCGGCGATGGTCACCGCCGAGAACACCATGGAGTCCTGGCCCAGGATGCGATCGGTGGCGGACGCGGCGAACATGCCGCGAAACACTGCCCCGACGAGGACCGCGGTGGCGGCCCAGCCGATCGCGAGCCGCCACCCGGGCACCGATCCCGCACCCAGGGCCGCGGAGACCACCAGCGGGACACTCACCACACCGCGCAGCACGAACGTGTCCATCCGGATCGGGACTCGGGTTCGTATGGCGGAGGGCACAACTCACCGTAGCCGTACATGAGCACTCCGGTGGCGGTCGTCGCCGCAAGATCAACCCGGTATCCACCCTCGGGTTGATGGCAACGGCGCCGCCGCCGACGAAGGTGAACACCATGACCCAGAACACTGTCTTCTACGCACTGGTGGCACTGTTGGTGCTGGCGTACATCCTCTACCGCCAACTGGCCGAACGGCCGATCAAGGACAACCCGCTGAAGCTGCCGGCGATTCTTGCGGTCGTCGGGCTGATCGAGACCATGAACTATCTCCGCGGACCGCACCACGTCGAGGTCGGCGAGGTCGTCGCGATGTTCCTGGGATTCGCGGTCGCCGCGCTGATCGCCGTTCCGCGGGCCCACACGATGCACATCTATCGCAATACCGCCGGCGTACTCGTGCGGCGGGGCAACGCGGTGACCATCAGCCTGTGGATCCTCGCGATCGCGGCGCACATCGTCATCGCGCTGCTGGTTCCGGAGCTGTTCGACGGACGGCACGGTTCGCTCGGCGGGCTCGAGAGTGCCTCGATCCTGTTGTTCCTCGGGATCAGTCTCGGGGTGCAGGCCCTGATCACGCGCGACCGGGCCGGGCGGGCGGCTGCGACCTGATAGAGATACGACCTGATAGAGATACGACCTGATAGAGATACGGGGAGGGCCGACGAAGGAGATCACCGATGACCCCAGGCTGGGGACGCACCCGTCAGAACGCCATCTACACCGCGGGAATCCACGGGCGGCGCCCCCGGGTGCCCACCGACTTCGCCGAACTCGAACGCCGCGCACGCAAGGTCATGTCGGAGCGGGCGTGGGCGTATGTCGCCGGCGGTGCGGGGGAGGGTCGCACGATGGCGGCCAATCGGGCGGCGCTCGACCGGTGGGCGATCGTGCCGCGGGTCTTGCGGGACGTGTCGCACCGCAGCCTCGAGATCGAACTGTTCGGCGCGCAGTTGCCTGCGCCGATCCTGTTCGCGCCGGTCGGTGCCGGTGGTCTCGTGCTGCGCGACGCCGACGTCGCGATCGGGCGGGCCGCAGCCGAACTCGGTGTGCCCTACATCTTCTCCAACCAGGGCAGCGCGTCGATGGAACGGGTCGCCACCGCGATGGAGTCGGTGAAGGACGGTGCGCCCCGCTGGTTTCAGCTGTACTGGTCGACCGATGACGACCTCGTCGACTCGTTCCTGCGACGCGCCGAGCGGTGTGGCGCCCAGGCGATCGCCGTCACGCTCGACACGACGCTGCTCGGCTGGCGCCCGCAGGATCTCAACCTCGGATCGCTGCCGTTCGCGCGCGCCGAGGGCATCGCGCAGTACACGTCCGATCCGCGATTCGCCGAGATCGTCGCCGACCGCGCGGCGGCCGGTACCGGCGAGAAGCCGGAGGTCTCGCCGGGCGCCGTCAGAACCCTGTTCTCGATCGCCCGTAACACCCCGGGATCGTTGCTGC
This sequence comes from Gordonia sp. DT219, assembly GCF_049847065.1. Classification (NCBI taxonomy): domain Bacteria; kingdom Bacillati; phylum Actinomycetota; class Actinomycetes; order Mycobacteriales; family Gordoniaceae; genus Gordonia; species Gordonia sp. DT219. The sequence goes on from NZ_JBNCNR010000005.1 coordinate 125,353, forward strand.
GCAATCTGATCCGCCCGGAACCACGCGTCGGCGTGCAGACCTTCCTCGACATCTACTCGCGTCCGTCGCTGGGCTGGACCGAGATCGCGTCGCTGCGGGAACGGACATCATTGCCGATCGTGCTCAAGGGGATACTGCATCCCGACGACGCGCGCGCCGCCGTCGACGCCGGGATCGACGGCATCATCGTGTCCAATCACGGCGGCCGCCAGATCGACGGCGAGATCGGCTCGATCGACGCGCTCACCGAGATCGCGTCCGTCGTCGACGGCCGCGCCAAGATCCTCGTCGACTCCGGAATCTACACCGGTGCAGACGCTTTCAAGGCACTTGCGCTCGGAGCCGACGCAATCTGTATCGGCCGGCCGCACATGTACGGGCTGGCGATCGACGGCGCCGACGGTGCACGTGAGGTGGTCGCCAACATCATCGGTGAGCTCGATCTGACCCTCGGGCTCGCCGGCCACACCTCGGTGGCCGACGTGACCGCCGATGCCCTGCGCCGGATCTGACGAGCACTCACACCAGCGGCCGCTTGGTCCGCATCCGCCACTTCACGTCGGTGAGCAGTAGGTTGAAGGGGAAGGCGCGCACCGGCTTCGGGAGCCGCCGGATGACCGCGCGGGCCACCTTGTTGTGCGTGTCGAAGAACCGCTGCTGCCATGGCTTCATCTCGACACCCATGGCCGTGCGGAATCCCTCGGGAAGGAAACCGATGGTGAAGATCTCCGAATGCCAGCCGAAGAGCCGAGACACCACCGGACCCGCGAACTCCAGGCGGGCGATCGACATGAGGTGCGCCCGGATGACGGGGTCGATCTCGAGCTGCTCGACCGTGGTGTTCCAGTACTCCTCGAAATCCGCACGGGTGGCGGGCCACATCTCGCGTGGCATCTGCAACGTGGTGCCCATGACCGCACCGGCCTGATAGGCCTCCTCGGTGATCAGCGCCCGATCGCCGAAGATCCGCTGGACGTCCTCCCAGCCCTTGTACAGGCACGCGGCCACCCAGAGCTGCAGCGCGGGGTCGAAGGCGTTGTACTCGACGGGACTGTCCGGGGTGGACCGCACCTGCGCATGCGATCGTCCGACGGCATGCCGGTAGGCCTTGCGCACCTTGGGATCCCCGCTCGCGGCGACCGACAGGTAGGAGAGCGTGGTGCGGGTGCGCTTGACCGGATGCTTGAAGAGATTGCCCGAATCGACACGGCTCTCGTAGACGCCGTATCCCACCGCGGGCAGCGCCAGCTGCATGATCACATTCGCCGAGCCGGCCAGCGTCGCGATGCCCAGCATCTCCATGTTCGCCGCAGGCAGTGCGTCGAGTTCGGCGCGCGACATGCGTGCTGCCGGCGGCAGGAATTCGGTGTCCGGGGTCGCGGCGGCGAGATTGGCCTGAAGGGCGGCGTCCCGGCCGGGGGTGGTGTCGCGGCCGGAGGCGGTGTCCTGCGTCGTCATGCTCGCACCTCTGATCTCTCCAGATCGCTACGGCACTGCCCCTCGGACGCCGCGTAATCTGGTAACGGATGTTTCCTGATTGATTGAACCCCTCCGGTCGTGAAGGTGTCAAGATGAAAGCCGTGTCCGACCGATCGCCGAGTGACAAATCCGTGCCGGCCGCCACCGAAGTCCGGGCGGAGCGCGGTACCGGTCTGCGCGGTACCGGTCTGCGTAGTACGGGTTTGCGTGCATATGGCGGCGTCGAAGGTGACGAGCGGATCTCCCGTCGCCGCGAGACATTGATGGACGCGACGCTCGGTGTGCTCGCCACCGAGGGCGCGGTCACCGTCCGCGGGATCTGCCGTGCTGCCGGGCTGAATCCACGCTACTTCTACGAGAGTTTCGAGTCCGCGGACGCGCTGGTCGCGGCCACCTTCGATCGCGTCATCGAGGAGATCTCCGACGCCGCGCTCGCTGCCTTCACGACCGCGACCGGCGGCGGCGTCACCGGTAAGGTCGCCGGGGCGGTGACGGCCATCGTCGAGATCATCGATGCCGACCGGCGCAAGGGAAAACTGCTGTTCTCACCATCGCTGTTGTCGCCGATCGTGGCCGCCAAGCGCAGCGAATCCACCGGCTTGTTCGCGATGCTGACGCTGCACACGGCCACCGACGCGCTGGCGACCGAGGTCGGGGCCGAGGCGATCGCGGCGGCCCAGTTCCAGGTGGGTGGGCTCGGCCGGCTGCTCTCGGCGTGGCTCGACGGCGAGGTCCCACTGGGGCGCGTCGAGGTGGTCGCGCTGAGCGTGCGGTTGATGATGTCGCTGGTGGGTGCGGTCACCGGGCGCGATGACGATATGTTGGACCGATGAGCGACGGAGCCGAGGGGACGCGGATCGAGGAGCCCGAGAGCGTGCCGGCCTTCGACTCGTGGCGTGACTACGGGGAGGCCCAGCTGCCGGTGCCCCTCGCCGCGGCGCTCGCAGCCTTCGCCGAACACGGCTATCACGGAACCTCGGTCCGTGAGATCGCCGCGCGGGCAGGCCTCTCGGTGCCCGGCCTCTATCATCACTACCCGTCGAAACAGTCGCTGCTGCAAGGACTCCTGGAGCGCACGATGACCGACCTGCTGGCCCGGTCCGAGCAGGCGATCCGCGAGGCCGGTCCCGAACCGGTGCGGCGCTTCGACGCCGTCGTCGAGTCGTTGCTGCGCTTCCACATGTATCGCCGCGAACAGGCATTCGTCGGGTCCACCGAGATCCGCAGCCTCGACGACTCGTACAAGCCCACCTACATCGGCCATCGCGACCGGCAACAGCACATGGTCGACGAGATCGTGTTCGCCGGGGTCGAGGCGGGCGACTTCGCGACCCCATATCCCAAGGACGCCGCCCGCGCCGTGGCCACCATGTGTGTCGGGGTGTCGACCTGGTTCAAACTCGACGGCGAACTCGGCGCCGACGAACTGATCCGGCGCAACCTCAGTTTCGCGCGTGACATCGTGGGCTATCGTCGGGCCTGACCTCGGCGGCCGGCGGGTCGAGGGGCAGGCGCGCTTGACCGTGGCGGTGCGGACTGGCAGGGTGAGACGCCGACAGAGCGAACGATCGGTCGGTGCGACCGGTCGGGCTGCTCCAGGTGAGGAGAGGCGAATGCCCGAGGAGACCCCATGCCGATCGATCTGACGTACGGCGCCGACGTCGTCGACCTCGTCGAGAAGACGTCGCAGTTCATTGCCGAGTATGTCGCGCCGATCGAGGAGAAGTACGCCGGCGACATCGCGGCGGCCGGCGGCGACGCGCTGCGGCGGGAGATGAACGCCAAGGCCAGGGCCGCGGGCATCTTCGCGCCCCATGCACCGGTGGAGTTCGGCGGGCTCGGGCTCGACATGTCCGATCGCGCACCGGTCTTCGAGGCCGCAGGCTACTCGACCTTCGGCCCGGTCGCCCTGCACATCGGGGCACCCGACGAAGGCAACGTTCACATGCTGGCCCACATCGCGAGTGAAGAGCAGCGGCACACCTATCTCGCGCCGCTCGCCGCCGGCGACGTGCGGTCGGCGTTCGCGATGACCGAACCATCGCCCGGTGCCGGCTCGGATCCGAATGCGCTGAACACCATCGCGACCAAGGTCGACGGCGGCTGGAAAGTCAACGGGGAGAAGCGATTCATCACCGGCGCCGATGGTGCCGGATTCTTCATCATCATGGCGCGCACCGCCGGCTCCCCGGGTGATCGGGGTGGTGCGACGATGTTCCTGGCGCCCGCCGATCGTGCGGGTATCGCCGTCGGCCGCCACATCCGCACCACCGACCGCTCGATGGTCGGTGGGCATCGCGAGGTCACCTTCACCGATCTCTTCGTCCCCGACGAGGATGTCCTCGGCGAGGTCGACGAGGGCTACCGCTACGCCCAGGTCCGCCTGGGCCCGGCCCGCATGACGCACGTGACGCGGTGGATGGGTTCGGCGGTGCGCTGCCAGGACGTCGCCGTCGACTACGTCTCGCGCCGTGCGGGTTTCGGCGGCAAGCTCGCCGATCTCGGCATGATCCAGCAGATGATCGCCGACAACGAGATCGATCTCGCCGCCGCCCGCGCCCTACTGGTGAAGGCCTGCGCCGAGCTCGACCGCGGTGCGCATGCATCAAACGAGACATCGATCGCCAAAACCTTTGCCGCCGAGGCGTTCACCCGGGTCGCCGACCGCGCCATCCAGATGTGCGGCGGGACAGGCGTCTCCGACGAGCTGCCGCTGGCCCGTTTGCAGAACGAGCTGCGACCGTTCCGGATCTACGACGGACCGTCCGAGGTGCATCGGTGGGCGATCGCACGCCGTGCCGTCGGCCGCGCCCGTAAGGCCGCGGCGGCCGCGGAGGGCCGGCGATGAGCACGGCCATCGACCCGCGCCGGGTGCTCGACCCGGTGGCATTGCGGAAGTTCTTGGAGCACAACGGCGTCGACGTGCAGGGAGACCTGCAGATCGACCTGATCAGTGGCGGCAAGTCCAACCTCACGTTCGCCGTCACCGACGGTGTGACGAGGTGGATCGCCCGACGGCCCCCGACCGGCGGCCTGACGCCCTCGGCGCACGACATGGCCCGTGAGTGGACGGTGACCCGGGCCCTCGGCGCCACCGACGTCCCCGTCGCACCGACGGTCGCCTTCGATGCCGACGGCGAGGCCCTCGGCGCCCCGTGCACCATCGTCGAGTTCGTCGACGGCGTCGTCATCCGCACCGCGGCCGAACTCGATGCGCTCTCCGACGACGAGGTGGATCGCAACGTCGACGGACTCGTCACCACGCTCGCGGCCCTGCACGCCGTCGACCACGAGCAGGTCGGCCTCGGTGAATTCGGCCGTCCCGCAGGATTTGCCGCCCGCCAGGTGAAGTTATGGGCGCGCCAGTGGGGGATCGTCAAGACCCGCGAACTGCCGGACGTGGAACGGTTGTGCGCAGTTCTCGCCGACCGCGTGCCGACGGACACGCGGGCGACCATCGTGCACGGCGACTACCGCGTCGACAACACCATCCTCGATGCCGCCGACCCGGGGCATGTTGCGGCGGTGGTGGATTGGGAGATGTCGACGCTCGGTGACCCGATCACCGATGTTGCGCTGATGTGCGTGTACCGGCAGCCGATCTTCGACACCGTTCTCGGTTTCGACGCCGCCTGGACCAGCCCACGCTATCCGAGCGCCGACGACATGGCGCAGCGCTACGTCACCGCGACCGGAAACGACCTGGGTGACTGGGACTTCTATCTGGCGCTGGCGAATCTCAAACTCGGAGTGATCGCCGAGGGCATCAGTCACCGCGCCCGCGCGGGTGCGTCGACGGAGGCGGGGGCCGAACAGGCGTCGGAGGCCACCGCCGAATTCATCGCCGCCGGCCTGCGGCACGTCGGGTAGTCAGCGGAAGGTCGCGACCCCGCCGTCGCGGTCGTCGAGGTGGGCGTGCTCGTTGAACGACACCACCGAGACACCACGGCGGCCGACGATCAGTTTGGTCACCGACGCGTTGATCATCGCGCGGGCCACCGTCGGCCACTGTTGCGGCGGCACACCCCAGAGATCGGCGATCCACTGGGCGATCACACCCGCCGAGGACACCACCACCACGGTCTGTCCGCTGCCGGCGTGAGCGGCCGCGTCGTGGCCGGCGGCGTCCACCCGATCGCGGAAGCCCCCGTAGGTCTCGCCGCTGTGATCGTGGGCGGCATCGGGTTTGTCGTTGCGTGCGACCCAGGCGCCGAGCGAATCGTCGAGGCGCTTCTGATAGTTGCGCCCGTCGTCGAACTCCGCCGCACTCGTCTCGCCGACCAGCGCCGGCAGCGCGTACTCGTTCCAGCGCGGATCCACGATCGGCTCGGGGGCGTTGTCGAAGCGGCCGAGCACGCCGGCGAGGGTGTCGCGCTGCCGTGGGAGGTCACCACAGATGGCGGTGGTGACCGACGGGATCTGCGCGGCGAGCAGGTCGCCGGTGAGTCCCGCCTGGACGATGCCCATCGCGGTCAGGCCACCGACCTCGCCGGAGGCACTCGCGGCTTCTGAGCCCACGATCCCGTACGCCTTCGGATCTGCCTGACCATGCCGCACCACATAGATGACACCCATGACCGAGGAGCCTATTGGCCATCCCGGCGATGAATTCGGGCGGGCCGGGTGGTCTGTCCATCGAGAGAACCCGCAGCGCGGGTGCGCCCGACAAATCGGAAGAGGTGACGGTGGCGCCGATGATGTTCGTCAATCTGCCGGTCGCCGACGTCGCGCGCTCGCGGGCCTTCTTCGGCGGCCTCGGATTCGTCTTCGACGAGATGTTCTGCGACCCCTCGACGCTGTGCATGCCGGTGAACCGCCAGGCGATGGTGGTCATGCATCGGCGAAGCCGATTCCGTGGCTACGCGTCGGCACCGGTCGCCGACCTCGGCGCGGGACGCGAGGCGGTGCTCGCCATATCCGCACCGTCGCGCGGCGCGGTCGACCGATACGCGGACGCCGCCTTCGGCTCCGGTGCCACCCCGTTGCGGGCGGCCGAGGACCTCGGCTTCATGTATTCGCGCAGTTTCTGCGACCTCGACGGCCACGCCTGGGAATTCGTGTCGATGGATGTGTCGTGAGGCGCCCGCTCAACCGCAAATGGTTCAGCGGGAGGACTCGTCCGAGGGAGGCGTCGCCGGGAGCCCGAATCGGGCGAAGTCCTCGATCATCGTGTCACTGAAAAAGGCGACGACGTGGGCTACCGACCGGGTCCGCGGGTCGAGATCGAGTACCTGCAGCTGGAACGGGCGGTGCACACCGTCGCCGGGGTCACGCATGTACAGGCCCAGCGCCGGCTGTCCGTTCGCGATGGTGGGCAAGAGGATCTGATCGCCGGCCTTCTCGGCCGGGCAATTGGCCCGGATGAGTGTGCCGATGGCCGCACCGCCCTGATACCAACCGGTGAACGGCGGCATCTCCCAGATCGATGAGTCGGTGAACAGGTCGACGATGGCGTCGACGTCGTACCGTTCGAACGCCGAGACGTACTTCGCGAGCAGCTCGCGATTCCCCTCGTCATCGAGAACGGTGGACGAATCATCGTCGGCCCGAACGGTTTTCAGTTGCTCGCGGGCACGCTGGAGCAGACTGTTGACGGAGGTGGTGGTGACGCCGATGGTATCGGCGACCTCGGCGGCCTTCCACTGCAACACATCCCGCAGGATCAGCACGGCACGCTGCCGTTCCGGCAGATGCTGGAGCGCGGCGATGAACGCGAGCCGGATGGATTCCCGGGCGCCGACAACGTATGCCGGATCCGCGTCCTCGCCGGGGCTGATCTCGTCGACCGCGCCGGCGTACGGCTCGAGCCACGGCACCTCGTGGTCCTGAAGGAGGGTGTCGGTGGGATCGAAGGCGTCGGTGCCCAAACCCGACGGCAACGACCGGCGTTGCGCGCTGCCCAGCGCGGTGAGGCAGGTGTTGGTCGCGATCTTGTGCAGCCACGTGCGCACCGACGCCCGCCGGTCGAATTTCGGGTAGCCGCGCCACGCCCGCAAGTAGGTCTCCTGGGTGAGGTCCTCGGCGTCGTGATGCGACCCCATCATGCGGTAGCAATGCGCGTGGATCTCACGTCGAAGCGGCTCGGTCGCCGCCAGGAATTCGGTATCGGACGGCTGCGTCGGGACGGTCGCCGGGGCGCTGGTGGCGGGGATGCCGGGCATGGTGTCCAGGGTACGGCGACCCGTGTTGAGCGCGCTCCCGCTCAACGATTTACTTCCCGCTCGACGATCTCGGTGAGCGGGAAACAAATGAGTGAGCGGGAGTGCGCTCTCGGGTCCGATGGCCTGTCGCCGGGTGTGACGTCCTCGGCGCAGGCTTGCGGCGACGCACCGGCCGTTGCTAGCTTGGCTCCCATGACGTGCAGCGAACAGAGCCGCATCCCGGAGGTGTCCTACGTGATCACCGCCTTGGGCTGCCGCCTGCCCTTCGCTCGTGTTCTGTGTTGTTGTCGAATGCACTGAGTCGCCTGTTCTGAGCGTCATCTGCTGATGCCCCGAGCGATTCGATAATCCCAGCCGACAACCCCTTCCCACTTGGTCATCCACCACCGCCGCATTGATCGGTACCCGAGTGGCCGTCCGCCGCCGAGATCGACTCGAGCGTTGGACGACGATGACCGCCTGTGGCACATTCACGAGGACGCATTCACTCATGACCGCAACGATCGACCACCGCACCCGCACCGCAACCACCCCGGCCCGCACCACCCGGCCCCGACCGGTTCGGGCGGCACCCGCCCGGGTCGACGCGCGGACGTCACACAAAGGGGGTCGAGGCATTCAGATCGCGACCCCGCAACTCGAACTGTCGACCAAACCCGCCGCGCTCGTGCTGCGTACCGCACGGCTGTCGGGTCCGGTCTTCCGCGACGAGGCCGCCGAACTCACCGGACTGTCCATCTCGACCGTGAACCGGCAGGTCGGCGCACTTCTCAAGGCCGGACTCCTGCGTGAGCGCGCCGACCTGGCACCCGCCGGTGCGATCGGGCGGCCGCGTCTGCCGTTCGAACTCAACGTCTCGACGTTCCTGACCCTGGGTATCCACATCGGATACAAGGTCACCTCGATCACCACCCACGACCTGCTGCATCGGGTGGTCGGTGCGATCCAGATCCCGACCCCCATCGGCGACTCGCCGGAACAGACGCTCGCCGCCATCGGCGAGAGCGCCCACCGCTTCCTCGGCCGCTGGACCAATCGCCGCGTGCTGTGGGCAGGTGTGGCCGTCGGCGGGCGCGTGGCGCGCGGCGGCCTCGTCGATCACCCCCGGCTGGGCTGGGTCAATGCACCCGTCGGGCAGGTCATCGCCGAGTCGGTGGGCCTGCCCGTGTCGGTGGCCTCACATGTGGAGGCGATGGCCGCCGCCGAACTCGTGGTGAACCCCAGCGGGTCCGACGCCGATCAGCGCTCGAGCTTCCTGTACTTCTACGCCCGCGAAATGGTCGGCATCGCCTTCAGCGTCGACGGCACCGTGCACACTCCGGCCGGTGGGCCACCGGTGATCGGCCACTTCCCGGCATCGGGTACCACGCTGCTGGATCCCAACCGGACGGGCCGGCTCGAACCGACCGTCTCCGACACCGGCGTGGTCGAGGCCGCACAGTCGCTGAACCTGGCGGTCACCGACATCGAGGGCGTCCTCGCGCTCGCCCGCAATGGTGACGCCACCGCTCGCGCCCTGTTCGAGGAGCGCGCGCAGGTGCTCGGCCGCACGGTGGCACTGATCGCCGACATCTTCAACCCCGACCACGTGATCCTCGGTGGCCAGGCCTTCACCGACAACCCGACCACCCTGCCGATCGTGGCGGCCTCCTTGCGTGAGACTTCCGTCGTACCCGGACGCGATGTGCGAGTGTCGCATTCGGGAACGACAGTGCAGCAGCAGGCCGCCGGTGCGGTGTCGCTCGACGCCGTCTACAGCGACCCGCTGGCCGCGCTGGGGGCCACCGAGTAGTCGGCGGCGGGCAGCACGGGGTCAGTCGGCCGTGCGCTTGGCGTAGTTGCGCAGCGCGAACGGGGCGAAGACCGCGGTCAGGATGATCGCCCAGATCAGTGTCGCCAACTCCGGGTGGCGCATCGGCCACGCGGCGTCGGCGGCGGCGTCGGGACCGTTACCCCACAACACGCGCATGGCCTGCACCAGCGCCGACATCGGATTCCACTCGGCGATGGCGCGCAGCCACGGCTGCATGTTCTGGGTCGGCACGAAGGCGTTGGACACGAAGGTGATCGGGAACAGGATCGAGAACATGAACCCGTTGACCGCCTCCACCGAACGCAGCCAGGAGCCGATGAGCACCCCGAACCAGATCATCCCGAAGCCGAAGAGCAGCACCAGTGCGAAGCCGAGCGCGCCCTCGCCGACCGAGGTGGTGATCCGCCACCCGATGATCAGACCGGTCACCGCCATCACCACGATGCCGATCGACGAGTGGATCAGGCTGGCGAGACTGCGGCCGACCAGGACCGACGAGCGGCGGATCGGCAGTGACCGGAACCGGTCGACGATGCCCTTCTCGATGTCGGCGGTGATGCCGGTGGCGACGATGAATGCGGTGAACACGATCGTCTGGCCCATGATGCCGGGCAGCAGGTATTCCTTGTAGCTCACCCCGGGTACCCCGAGGCTGATCGCCGGCCCGAAGACGAAGGCGAACAGCACCACGAACATGATCGGCTGGATCGTCACATCCGAGAGCATCTCGGGCATGCGTCGGGTGTGGATGAGGTTGCGGCGCACCATTATCCATGATTGCTGCGCCAAATTGGTCTGGTGCACCGCCGGGCGGTCCGGAAGTGGCCCGGTGATAGCGGTGGGCGGGGTCTCGGTGGTGGTCATGCTGCTCCTTCGTTCACCGCGGTGTCGGTGTCGGTCGAGTCCTGTTCGGCGCGATGGCCGGTGAGGGAGAGGAAGACGTCGTCGAGGCTCGGCCGGACGAGGCCGAGATCGTCGACGGCGATGCGGGATTCGTCGAACCATCCGGCGATGCGGGTGAGATCCGACAGTCCGGCGGCCGCGGTGGTGACGGTGCGGGCATTCTCGTCGACGAAGACCTCATTGCCGCTGCGTGACAACAGTTCTCGGGCTTGTGGTAGATCGGCGTCGTCGGAGACCGTGACCACCACGCTGGCAGATCCGGCCTGCTGCTTGAGCTGCAACGGGGTGCCGTGGGCGATGATCGTGCCGTGATCGATGACGACGATGTCGTCGGCGAGCTGATCGGCCTCCTCGAGGTACTGGGTGGTCAGCAACAATGTGGTACCGGCCTTCACCAACTCCCGCAGCACATCCCACAGTTCGTTGCGGCTACGCGGATCGAGCCCGGTCGTCGGCTCGTCGAGGAACAGGACCGGCGGCGCGGCCAGCAGGCTCACCGCCAGGTCGAGTCGCCGGCGCATGCCGCCGGAGTACGAGCGGACCTGCTTGTTGGCGGAATCGGTCAAGGAGAACTGTTCGAGGAGTTGATCACCCCGTCGCGCCAGATCACGCCGCCCGATTCCGTAGAGGCCGCCGATCATCTTGAGATTCTCGCGGCCGGTGAGGATCTCGTCGACGGTGGCCGCCTGACCGGTGAGACCCATGTTGCGGCGAACGGCTTCGGGCTCGGCGATGACGTCGTGTCCGGCGATCCGGGCGGTGCCGCTCGTCGGGGTCGACAGGGTCGTCATCATGCGGACGATGGTCGTCTTGCCCGCGCCGTTGGGGCCGAGCAGGCCGAGTACCGAGCCGGGCGCGACGGAGAAGGAGACACCGTCGACGGCGGTGAAATCGCCGAACGTCTTGACGAGGTCGACGGCCTCGATCGCGGGGCGGCCGCCACCGGCGGTCGGGGTAGAGGAGGGTGCGGTCATGGTTCTCCACGCTAGTTGACGGGGTGGGGTGGTTGGCCAGCGATTTTTACCATCGCTTGACCTTTCGGCGGTATAGACGGTCGCCGCCGCGAGAACTCATCGGTTGTGAGGAAGTCGATTCGACTGGGTCTGCATATGCGGGGTTCGATGCAGAATTTCTCCGAATGTGCGGCTAAGGTACGTCCATGGCTCCGATTCGGATTCGTGACGCGGCGCTGCTGCTGGGCGTCAGCGACGACACCATCCGTCGGTGGATGGCGGCCGGAACACTACCCGCGGGCTCCGACACGGCCGGTCCCGACAAGGGGGTGACCACCGTCGACGGCGCGCACCTGGCGCAACTAGCGGTCGCGCGGGCTCGCGCGGTCACCGATTCCTCGCCCGCGCTGACCTCGGCGCGCAACCGATTCACCGGACTGGTCACCGACGTCGAGATGGACGGTGTGATGGCGAAGGTCAGCCTGCAGTGCGGGCCGTTCGCCGTGACGTCGCTGATGAGCGCCGAGGCAGCCCGCGAACTCGGACTCGAACCCGGGGTGGTGGCCACCGCGGTGGTCAAGGCGACGACCGTGATCGTCGAGCGCCCCGCCCCGCAACACCGACCACAGGAGAACCGATGACCGCTGTTTCGAGATGGACCCGGTGGGTGTGTGTGGCGGCCTCGGCGGCGCTGATCACCGGTGTGGCCGTGGGGTGTTCGTCGTCGGATGACGCCGACGCGAAGACCCCGCTGAAGGTGTATGCGGCGGCGTCGCTGAAGAAGACCTTCACCGAGATCGAGAAAGCCTACGAGAGCCAGCACCCGGACGTGGACGTGACGATCAACTTCGACGGATCCTCGGCGCTGGTGAACCAGATCAAGCAAGGAGCCGACGCCGACGTCATCGCGACCGCCGACGAGGCCACCATGAGCAAGCTCGGTGATCTCGTCGATCCGCCGAAGATCTTCGCGCGCAACACCCTGGTGATCGTCACCGCGGCGGGAAACCCCAAGAACATCACGAACTTCGGGAGCCTGGCCAACCCGTCGATCCGCACCGTGGTGTGTGCGGTCGAGGTGCCCTGCGGGGCGGCGACCGCCCAGGTCGAACGCAACACCGGGATCGTCATCAAGCCGGTGAGTGAGGAATCGTCGGTGACGGCGGTGCTGACCAAGGTGACCTCCGGCGAGGCCGACGCCGGGCTCGTGTACGTGACCGACGCCAAGAGCGGCCCCGACACGATCGCGGTGGTCGGCGACCGAGCTTTCGCGAAGGTGGTCAACAACTATCCGATCGCCACCCTCAAGACGAGCAAGCACCAGCAGCAGGCGCAGGAATTCATGGATCTCGTACTCGCGCAGACGGGGCAGAAGATCCTGACCGACGCGGGCTTCGCCACGGCCGGGTGACGCCGGTTCGGTGACTGTATGAGACGCGTTCCCCGGTGGGTTCATCTGCCCGCGCTGCTCGGCGTCGCTCTGATCCTGATCGGACCCGTCGCGATCATCGTCCGGATGCCGTGGGCGATCTTCTGGTCGTCGGTCACATCGACGGAATCGGTTGCGGCACTGAAGCTGGGCTTCGGCACCGCCGTGGTCAGCACCGTCGTCTGTGTACTGCTCGGGGTGCCGATGGCCGTCGTCTTCGCGAGATACGAGGGCGTCGTGATCCGAATCGTCCGCGCGCTGGTGCTGTTGCCGCTGGTGTTGCCGCCGGTGGTCGGCGGCGTGGCGCTGCTCTACGCCCTCGGCCGGTATGGCCTCGTCGGCCAGTATCTCGACCGGGCCGGGATCACCCTCGCGTTCACCACCCCGGCGGTGGTGATCGCGCAAACCTTTGTCGCGCTGCCCTTTCTGGTGATCAGTGTGGAAGGTGCACTGCGCAGCGGCGACGATGGTTTCGAGCGGATCGCGGCGACCCTCGGGGCGTCCCCGACGCGAACCCTGTGGCGGGTGACGCTGCCGATGGCGCGGCCGGCACTGATCGCCGGTGGGGTCCTCGCATTCGCCCGAGCATTGGGTGAGTTCGGGGCCACCATCACCTTCGCCGGCAACCTGCCCGGCACCACCCAGACGGCTCCGCTGAAGATCTACCTCGACGCGATCAACGACCCCGCGCAGGCACTTCCGCTCGCGCTCGTGCTGATGGTCGTCGCCCTCGCGGTGGTGATCGGCGTCCATCTACGCCGCAGCCCGGAGGTCTCATGACCGAGACCGTCCCCGAATCAGCCGGAACCCCAAGATCGTCCGCAGGCGCCGAGGGATTTCGTGCCTCGGTGCGGTGCTCGGCTCCCGAGGTCACCGCACGCATCGACGTCGCGCCCGGCGAGACCCTCGGCATCATCGGACCCAACGGCGCGGGCAAGTCGACGCTGTTGTCGGTGCTGGCCGGACTGCGCCGCACCCCGGATTCGCAAATGTCCATGGGCGACCGTGAGCTACAGGGGCACAACACTTTTGTCGAACCGCATCGCCGGTCGGTGGTGTTGCTCGAGCAGAAGGCGCGGCTCTTCGGCCATCTGTCGGTGCGGCGCAACGTCGCCTTCGGTCCGGCCGCGTCGGGACTGGGCCGGGCGGCGGTGCGCAACCGGACGCAGAAGTGGATGGCGGCTGCCGGGGTGGCCGAGCTGGCCGACCGGATGCCCGCGCATCTGTCCGGTGGGCAGGCGCAGCGGGTCGCGATCGCCCGCGCGCTGGCGACCGAGCCCGACGTGCTGCTACTCGATGAACCGTTCGCTGCGCTGGACATCAGTGTGGCACAACAGATGCGGACGTTGATGCGGTCGTTGCTCGCGGAGCGCGACGGCATGACGATTCTGGTCACCCACGATCTGATCGATGTGGTGAGCCTCGCCGACCGGATCGCTGTGCTCGACGACGGGCACGTCATGCAGTCCGGACTCACCACGTATGTGCTCACCCATCCCGAAACGGCGTTCGCGGCGACGCTGGCGGGCACCAACCTGGTCGTCGGGGCCTATCGGGACCCCGACACGGTCGTCGCGGCCGACGGTCTGCCCGTCGTCGGCACCGCAGTCGAATCGTTGCGACCGGCCGCCCGCGCGGCGGGCGCCTTCTCGCCTCGTGCGGTCGCCGTGTATCCGTCGCAGCCGCATGGCAGTCCACGCAACACCTGGCCTGCGGTGGTGGGAGAGGTGGTGCCGCAAGGGGATCGGGCGCTGATCCGATGCCGTTGCGGTGACCACGACGTCGCGGCGGAGGTCACGTGGGCGTCGGTGGCCGAACTCGGGCTGGGAGCGGGTGTGGCGGTGCATCTCTCGGTCAAGGCGACCGAGGTGCGGATCTATGGTGCCGCAGAGTCGCGCGAGTAGTACTTGTTGGGCTCGAGCACCTTTGCGCGGAGCCGACGGTAGCCGCGCACCGACAATGACGGCATCGACCGCAGATAGAAGCGATCGGAGTCGGCGAGGTCGGCGGCCAATACCTCGTCGACGAGGATGGTGCCCGGGCGCGCCGACCCGCACAGCCGGGCAGCGATGTTGACCGGCTCACCGAACAGATCACCGAGGCGGCTCAGGACGGGTCCGCGGGCCAGACCGACCCGCAACGGGGGGATGGGGTCGGCGTCGCTCAGCCGCTGGATCGCCAACGCGGCGGCCGCCGCGCCACCGGCGGCCTCGAAGCTGAACATCACCGCGTCGCCGAGGGTTTTGATGACCTGCCCGCCACGATCGGTGACGATATCGAAGGTGCGTTCCTCGAATTTCTCGAGCAGGTCCTCGAGTTCACCCATCCCGATGCGGCGGGACAGGCTGGTGTATCCGACGATGTCGGCGAACCCGACCACCAGATCGTGTTCCTCGTCGGATACCCGTGTCGCATCGCGCTCGAGTGCGAGTTTCAGGTGGCGACGCCAGATCAGTCGTTGGATGACGTCGATGGCGTTGATCATCTGATCCTGCGTCCACGGAACGTCGGGATCGCGTTGGAGGTCGGTGATCTGATCGGCCTGCCATTCGGTCAGACGCGACATGGTCTGTCCGATCGCACGGGCGGTGGCGACCTGCGCCCGTTGCGGCATCGAACCCTCGGAATCGGCGAACAGTCGCAACGCGGCCACCTCGTCGGCGGTGAAGATCTTGTCGTCGGTGGTCCGATGTGCGAAACCGAAGGCATTCCACAGTCTTTGGGCGTACTCCGGTGAGACGTCGAGCTCGGCGATGAGTTCGTCGCGGGAGTATGTGGGCTCGTCGGATCCTGTGCCGGCACTCATCGGTCCCCGTCCGTCGTCGTGGTCGCGGTGAGTCTAGCAGGAGGTCCCGGGGCCGGCGCCCTATGAAGTTCTCAAACAACAGATGCGGTCCCGGCGGGCCGGGTGCGGGGGTCGGGAAGTCTTGTGGGCAGGCCTGTTTCGGGCGGCCAGTGTGGTCAGGCAGCGCTGTCGAGGCGTAGGGTGCGCCGGTTGTAGGCCGGTTGTGGTCGTCGTTTCGGGTCGACGGTGGAGGGCGGGATGAGCCACGGATGCCGGTCGAAGCCCATGACCACACCCCAGTAATCATTCGGCCCGCTCGCTTCGCTCCCGGCGCCGGCGCGGTCGTGAACGTCGTGGTGGCATGCGGTGCAGAGCAGGCACCCGTTGTCGAGGTCGGTGGCCCCGCCGTCGGCCCAATGCCGCAAATGGTGTGCTTGGGTCCGCGATGCGGGTGCACCACATTTGATGCAGCATTCGTCGCGCAGGATGAACGCTTTGCGTTGGGCGTTGGTGAACAATCGTTTGCGGCGTCCGAGTTGTAGGGGTGCTCGTTCGTCGTCGAGGATGGCGACGGTCAGTTGGGCGTCACAGGTCAGGGTGGTGGCGAGTTGGTCGGTGACCGGACCCATGTATTGCAGCGCGGATTGGTCGGGCTGTTCGGCGTTGAGCGTCAACAGGACGTCATACCGTGATGTCGTCGACACCGTGTCGTCGGCGAGTCCGCGGGCGGCGGCTTCCAGCAGTGTCTCGAGTGCGTCGGCCTGGCGTTGCTGGACCGTGCGTGGGTCGTGGGAGCCGTCGGGCTGGGGCGTGGGGGCGGACAGCGTTTCGATGGTGGTGCACAGTTTTTCGCCGACACTCATGTCGAGGTCGGCGCGCACGTCGAGGCGGCCGTCGCTGGTTGTGGCGAGGGTGACGCTGTTGAGGGAACGATCTTCGGCAGCAGGTGTGCCACCGGTGTCGTCGGCGAGGGTGTTGCCGAGTTGGCGTGCGTGCTTACCGATTTCGGCGGGACTCATCCCGGACAATGCTTGCGAGACGAGTGCGCGGGTGTGGTCGCGGCGTTGTTCGGGGGTGACGGGTTCGCCGGCGCGGGATTCGATGTGGGTGAGTCCGAGGACGATGGCGTCGGCGTGGTCGAGGGATATCGCACCGTCGACGGTATGGATACGCACACCGTCGACATCCGTGGCGGTTCCGACGCGAACGAGTCGGCCGGCGACGGCGGGCGCAATTCCCATGGTGATCAACAGTTGTCGCACCGAGCGGCCTTGGGGTGCGGTCATTTTGAGGCGGTCGAACTCGCCGGTCAACGTCGCGGCGAGGTGATCGATCATGTTGCGCAAGGTGATCAGTTGCTGCATCGACGCGAACGCGTCTCGTGAACCGATGTCCGCACGGAAGGTGCGGTCGTCGAGCTGCGCGATGAGGCCCGCGAACAGGTCGGCCGAAAGCTCTGCGGACCGTGAAGCCGAAGGCGTGGTGGCGTCGATCATGAATCCCCCCTGGATGATCTTGCGATGGGTCCAGTGTAGCAGAAGATTTGTTCGACGCGCAAGGGCTGCGAGGATTAATCCACAAGGGCTGCAACGGCTTTCGTACCACCAGTGAACAGTTGTCACAGCGGTGAACGGCTTTCCCTGCGGTGAACAGAAGTCACGCCGGTCGGCCGCGGACACGGACACGGACGAGCACGCTCAGACGTCCAGGACGCCTTTCATCAGGTATGCCATCCGGGCCGGGAAGTCGGGACGTGACGTCCCGCGGCGCACGCGGACGGCGTCGTTGACGATCGACAGGGCGGCGTGCGCGGCCACGGCAGCCTCGGGGCGGGGCAGATCGGGATCGGTCTGGGTCAGCAGGTCGATCCAGCGCGCAACGTAATTGCGTTGTACGTCGATGAGGTCGGCGGCGGCGGACTGCCCGATGAAGACCGCGGAGTTGTTGAACCCGACCGAGAGATCCGGACTGGAGGTCAGTACGCCGACGTACGAATCGATCAGCAGGGCAAGGAGTTTGGCGCTGTCGGAGGTGGAGCCGTAGGCGGCCATCGCACCGGCCTCCAGTCGGGTGGCGCTGCGCCGGCCGATTCCGACGAGGATGGCGAGCTTGGAGCTGAAGTGCCGGTACACGCTCGGTCCGGTGATGCCGACGGCGGCGCCGATGTCGTCCATGCCGACCCCGGCGTAGCCGCTCGTGGCGAACAATTCCGCTGCTGCGTCAAGGATCTCGTCGCGCCTGGTCCGAGAACCGGTGGAGATCAACGGTGCCGGGGTCAGTGGTGGCGCCGAATCCGGGCGCAGGGTGAGGAGTCGGTGGACGAGTGTCTTGATCGCCGCGAGCGAGCGGCCGGCCGACAGCCGGGTGTTGTGGACGCCGAGACTGCCGACGACACTCAGCGTCGCCCAGCACAATTCGACCGCCTCGCGTTCGGGGATCCCGGTGCCGGCGGCTAGTACCCCCGCCCACCGGTGGATCACCCCGCGGATGTGCAGGACGATCTCCCGATTCTGCTCGTCACTGAGATGCTGGCTCGCCGAGCGCCACAGCGAGGTGGCCGCCGGGCTGCGGACACCGATCGAGCAGACCGCGTCGACGAGGCCCGCCGGCGAGGAGTCGGCCGACAGCACCTGATCGGTGCAGGCCTCGAGTTCGTCGACCCCGCTGCGCACCGCGGCCACCAGCAGGGCGTGCTTGTCGGCGAAGTGCCGGTACACCGACGGTGCGGTGACGCCGGCGGCCCGCGCGATGTCGGCCACGGCCACCTGGGGGTAGCCGCGCTCGGCGAACAGCGACGCGGCATGGGCGACGAGTTGCCGCTTGCGGTCGGCCGGGCGGGCCCGCGGGGATGGCTTTTCGGTAGGCATGGTGAATCGACCATAGCTCAGATATGGCGGCTTCGATCAAGTCTTGACCTCGGGGTATGGTCAAGGAAGTTATTCCGCGTTAGCCTGACGGAGTAACCGTCGACAAGGTTCGTGTGAAAGGAACAGAAGCATCGTGGCCGATCAAGCATTCATCTACGAGGCGCTCCGTACGCCCCGTGGCAAGCAGCGTGGTGGTTCGCTGCACAGCGTCAAGCCCGTCGATCTCGCATCGGGCATCATCAACGAGGTCCTCGCACGGCACGGCGGGCTCGATCCCGCCGAGGTCAACGACGTGATCCTCGGTGTGGTCTCGCCGGTCGGTGAGCAGGGTGGCGTCATCGCCCGCACCGCCGCCCTCAACAGCGGTCTGCCCGAGACCGTCCCCGGCACCCAGATCGACCGCTTCTGCGCGTCGGGTCTGGAAGCCACCAACCTGGCCGCCGCGAAGGTGGCCTCGGGCTTCGACGATCTGGTTCTCGCCGGTGGCGTCGAATCGATGTCGCGCGTGCCGATGGGCAGCGACGGCGGTGCTCTCTTCACCGACCCGGCCACTGCCTACGACCACTACATCACCCCGCAGGGCATCGGCGCCGACACCATCGCCACCATCGAGGGCTTCTCCCGCGAGGACGTCGACGCCTACGCCGCCGAGTCGCAGGCCCGGGCCGAGAAGGCCTGGACCTCGGGCTACTTTGCCAAGTCGGTGGTACCCGTGCGCGACATCAACGGCGTCATCGTGCTCGACCACGACGAGCACCGCCGGCCCGGCAGCACCGTCGAGTCGCTCGGCAAGCTCAAGCCGGCCTTCGCCGCACTCGCCGAGATGGCCGGATTCGACGACGTCATCATGCAGCGCTACCCGCAGCTCGAGGCCATCAACCACGTTCACACCGGCGGCAACAGCTCCGGCATCGTCGACGGCGCCGGAATCGTCCTGATCGGTAGCGAAGCCGCGGGCAAGCGCAACGGGCTGACCCCGCGCGGTCGCGTCGTCGCCTTCGCCGAGGTCGGCTCCGAGCCGTCGATCATGCTCACCGGTCCCACCCCGGCCACCGAGCTGGCGCTCAAGAAGGCCGGCCTGACCGTCGACGACATCGATGTCTTCGAGCTCAACGAAGCCTTCGCCGCGGTTGTCCTCAAGTGGATGAAGGACCTGAAGATCCCGCACGAGAAGGTCAACGTCAACGGCGGCGCGATCGCCATGGGCCATCCGCTCGGCGCGACCGGCGCAATGATCTTCGGCACCGTGCTCGACGAGCTCGAGCGCACCGGCGGCCGTTACGGCCTGGTCACCCTGTGTATCGGCGGCGGAATGGGCGTCGCGACCATCATCGAGCGTCTCTGATACTCCGCCACGAGAGAAAGAATCTTCGAACACCATGAGTGACAACATGATCAATTGGGAGAAGGACGCCGACGGCGTCGTCGTCCTGACGATGGACGACCCCAACCAGGGCGCCAACACGATGAACGCGCTCTTCCAGACCTCGATCGCCGAGACGGTCGATCGGCTGGAGGCGGAGAAGGACGACATCACCGGAGTGGTGCTCACCTCGGCGAAGAAGACGTTCTTCGCCGGCGGCGACCTCAAGGACATGACCGCCGAGCGGACCCAGTCCAAAGAAGAGATCGCCACCCAGATCACCGAGACGACCAACGCGATGAAGAAGGTTCTTCGTCGGCTGGAAACCCTCGGCAAGCCCGTCGTGTCGGCCATCAACGGCGCCGCCCTCGGCGGTGGCCTGGAGATCACGCTGCATACCCATCACCGCGTGATCGCCGACGTCAAGGGCGCTCAGGTCGGCCTGCCCGAGGTCACCCTCGGCCTGCTGCCCGGCGGCGGTGGCGTCGTGCGTACCGTGCGACTGCTCGGCTTCCAGAACGCGCTGATGAGCGTCCTGCTGCAGGGGCCCCGTCTCAAGCCGGCCAAGGCCAAGGAGATCGGTCTCGTCGACGAGGTCGTCGGCTCGGTCGACGAGCTCCTGCCCGCCGCCAAGGCGTGGATCAAGGACAACCCCGAGGCGCAGCAGCCGTGGGATGTCAAGGGCTACAAGATGCCCGGTGGATCGGTGACCAACCCATCGGTCGCGGCGAACCTGCCTGCCTTCCCGGCCTTGCTGCGCAAGCAGATCAAGGGCGCCAACATGCCGGCCCCGCGCGCCATCCTGGCCGCCGCCATCGAGGGTGCCTACGTCGACGTCGACACCGCCGACCTCATCGAGACCCGCTACTTCGTGTCGCTGGTGACCGGTCAGGTCGCGCAGAACATGATCAAGGCGTTCTTCTTCGATCTGCAGCACATCAACAACGGTGGGTCGCGGCCGGACGGCTACGAGAAGTACACCGCCAAGAAGGTCGGCGTCATCGGCGCGGGCATGATGGGTGCGGCGATCGCCTACGTCTCGGCCAAGGCCGGCATCGAGGTCGTGCTGAAGGACGTCTCGCTCGAGGCCGCCGAACGTGGCAAGGGCTACGCCGTCAAGATCGAGGAGAAGGCCCTCTCCCGCGGCAAGACCACCCAGGACAAGAGCGACGAGCTGCTCGCCCGCATCCACCCGACCGAGAAGGCCGAGGACTTCAAGGGCGTCGACCTCGTCATCGAGGCCGCCTTCGAGTCCGTCGAGGTCAAGAACAAGGTATTCCAGGAGATCGAGGACATCGTCGAACCCGACGCCATCCTGGGCTCCAACACCTCGACGCTGCCGATCACCATCCTCGCCCAGGGCGTCAAGCGCCAAGAGGACTTCATCGGCATCCACTTCTTCTCGCCGGTCGACAAGATGCCGCTCGTGGAGATCATCCGCGGCGAGAAGACCTCGGATGCGGTGCTGGCCAAGGTGATCGACTACACCCTGCAGATCCGCAAGACCCCGATCGTGGTCAACGACAGCCGCGGCTTCTTCACCAGCCGCGTCATCGGCACCTTCATCAACGAGGCCATCGCGGCCGTCGGTGAGGGCGTGGAGCCGGCACTGATCGAGCATGCAGGCACCCAGGCCGGATACCCGGCCGCGCCGCTGCAGCTCTCCGACGAGCTGAATCTCGTGCTGATGCAGAAGATCCGGACATCCGGCCAAGAAGGTGCCAAGGCCGAGGGCAAGGAATTCCCGCACCACGGTTCCTTCGACGTCATCGACTACCTCGTCGAGCAGGGCCGCCCCGGCAAGAAGGACGGTGCGGGCTTCTACGAGTACGACGAGAACGGCAAGCGGGTACGTCTGTGGCCGGGTCTGCGGGAGAAGTTCGACTCCGGCAGCAGCGACCCGTCGCTCGAAGAACTCAAGGAGCGCATGCTCTTCGCCGAGGCCGTCGAGACCGCACGCTGCATCGAGGGGGGCGTCATCACCTCGGTGCCCGACGCCAACATCGGCTCGATCTTCGGCATCGGCTTCCCGGCGTGGACCGGTGGCGTCGTGCAGTACATGAACCAGTACGAGGGCGGCCTGCAAGGCTTCGTCGACCGCTCGCGCGAGCTGGCCAAGAAGTACGGCGCACAGTTCGAGCCGCCGGCCTCGCTGGTCGAGAAGGCGAGCAAGGGCGAGAAGTACTGAGCTCCTGCGTCGTCGAGCTGAGCTGAGCTGAGCCGGTAGCCAAAAGTGGGGGACGAATGTTCGTCCCCCACTTTTGTTTTCGTCCTCCAGAAGTTTCCGGGGGACGAATACGAAACCCACGGAAGAACGATTCTTCCGTGGGTTTCGTCGTCAGCGGATCAGGCCGCGCTCGAAGGCCACCCGCACCGCCGCTGCCCGGTCCTTGACGCCGAGCTTGGGATAGAGCCGGAGCAGGTGTGTCTTCACCGTCGCCTCGCTGATCATCAGTTCGGCGGCGACCTGCCGGTTGGTGCCACCGCGGGCAACTGCCCGCAGCACCTCGCATTCCCGATCGGTCAGTGTGTCGAAGCGGTTGCGGCTCATCAGACTTGCCGCCGCAGTCGGGTCGAGGACGTGCCGGCCGGCAGCCGCACTCCGCACCGCGCCGATCAGGTCCGCCCGCGGTGTGGCCTTGAGGAGGTAGCCGTCGGCGCCGGCGTCGACGGCGGCATGGATGTCGGTGTCGGTGTCGTAGGTCGTCAACACGAGGATGCGTGGACGATCGGGATCCTGCGCGCGCAGTCGCCGGATCGCGGTCACCCCGTCGGTCCCCGGCATCCGCAGATCCATCAGCACCACATCCGGCCGCAGCCTTGCGATCTCGGTGAGTGCCTGTGCGCCGTCGGCGGCTTCACCGACCACCGACATCCCGGGCTCGCGTTCGAGCATGCCCCGGATTCCGTCCCGGACGACCGGATGGTCGTCGACGACGACGATGGTGATCGGGGTGTCGGGTTCGGGGTTCATCGGGGCACCGACACCGAGATCACGCACCCCGCACCGGGTTCGGATTCGATCGCCAACTCGCCGCCGATGAGGCCGGCGCGCTGCGCCATGGTGGTGAGGCCGAAGCCGTTGTCCGCGCCGCGTCGCACAGCATCGGGGATGAAACCGCGCCCGTTGTCGCGGATGTCGAGCAGCAAGGTGTCGTCCAGATAGGTCAGCGTCGTCACCACCTGCGTGGCACCGGCATGCTTGGCGACATTGGCGAGTGACTCCTGTGCGATCCGCAACAGCGACTCGTCGCCGGGAAGGGACCGCGGGTCGCCGTCCACGCGCAGGGTGGCCGCGATGGGGTTGCGGCGGGAGAAGGCGGTGAGAGCCTCCTGGAGTGCGGTGGCCAGCGGCCGGGATTCCAGTGGCACCGGGGCGAGGGCGTTGACCGCCCGCCTGGCTTCGCCCAATCCCTCGCGCGCAAGCGATTTCGCGTTCTCGACCCGCTCGCGTACCGACGGCGACAGGTGATCCTCGTCGATCGACTCGAGTTGGGTGACGACGGCGACGAAGCCCTGCGCGACCGTGTCGTGCAGTTCGCGTGCGAGCCGGGCACGTTCGTCACGCACCCCGGTGCGCATGGCCTGCCCGACGAGTTCCTCCTGTAGTTCGGCGTTGCGGGAGCGCTCGGCGATCAGCTCGTCGGTGAGTTCGCGTCGACGCAGGAGTGTGCTCTCGCGGGCGTCGATGACGGCCACCGCCGCGACTCCGACGACCACGTTCAGCACCCAGCACAGGATCGACACCCACCACGGGTCGGCGATGTGGTGCCAGCCGTTGCGCTGGGTGGCCGTCATCAACACACACGACACCCCGACGCAGAGCAGCATCGGGGCACCGGTGAACAGCGAGGCGTAGAGCATGTATCCCGCCCACGACGCGATACCGGCCATCGGGGTGACCGCGATCGCTGCCGCGAGCAGTGCGGTGTTGACACCGAATACGGCGCACCGTCGCCACATCGGTCCGATGTCGATCCGGATCCAGAACTCGGTGAAGAGTATCAATGCGACCATCAGGGCCGCGCTGATCAGATGATGGCGCTGGCCGGCCGGAACGCATTGGGCGACAATGAGTCCGGCGACGTTGAGGATTCGCAGGCCCCATACCTCCGACTCCGGTGGCAGCAGGGTGTCGGGCCACGTCAGCCCGGAGCGGGCATCGATCCACCGGCCGTGGGGTTCGCGTTCGGGGATGCGGTGCAGGGTGATGCTGCCGGTGGCCAGGTGACCGCGCGACACGGCTACTCCCACTTGAAGGTCCGTATCGCGATGACCGTCGCGAGCGCTCCCCACACGACCAGTGTGCCGAAGAAGCCCACCGGGGGCCATCCGCTGGTCGCGGTGTCGGCGAGGGCCTGGGTGCCGGCCCCCGATGCCGTCAGATTCGAGATCGTGTGCAACCAGCCGGGCATCGTCGAGCGCGGAATCCACAGACCGGCGAAGAACATCAGCACGAAGAACATCAACGTGCCGCACCCGGCCGCCACCTTCGCGTTGCGGAACAACGACGCGATCACCATCCCCAGGCCCAGAAAGGCCCAGCAGGACAACAGAAAGCTGACGACGAAGCCCAGCAGGTGATGCGGCCATTGTCCGGAGATGATGCCCGGGATCACCACGATCAACACCAGGCAGACGATCGAGACGCCCGTGATCAGCACGAAATGCGCAACGAGCAGGAGGGCAGGCGAGACGGGCGTGGTGCGCAACCGCTTGAGAACTCCCATCTCTCGATAGCGGGTCAGCATATCGGGCATGGCCTGCACGGCGAGCAGCGACAGCACGAACAGCACCAGGATCGGTTGGTACACCTGAAATGTGCTCAGACCGCCGAAGGCGGTGACGGGTCTGCGCGCGGCCGGAATCGACGCGATCACGATCGCCGCCGCCACCGGCAGTATCGCCGTCCAGATGACGACACCGGGATTGCGGGCCAGCAGACGTGCTTCCGAACCGATCATGGCGGTCACTGCGCTCATCGGTGAACTCCTCAGTTCTCGGTTGCGCCGGGGCCGGTTGCATCGGTACGGGTCAGGGCGAGGAAGGCGTCGTCGAGACTCGGTTGGTCGACGCGCAGTTTCTGGCATGCGATGCCACGCTCGTGCAGGGCGATGATGACCGCGGCGGCCACGTTGTCGGTGCCGGTGGCGATCACCCGGTCGCCGACCCGATCGATCCGGTGGACGTCGGGCAGCGTGCTCAGCGCGGCGGTGTCGACGGGTGCGGTGGGCACGAACGACATTCGCTGATCGGCGTGAACCGAGGCGGCCAGGTCGGCCGGGGTGTCCAGGGCGACGACCCGCCCGTCGTCGATCACCGCGACCCGGTCGCACAGTCGCTCGGCCTCTTCCATGAAGTGGCTGACCAGCAGGAGCGTGACGCCGGTGTCCTTGAGATCCTCCAACAGTCCCCAGACCTCGCGGCGGGCGCCGGGATCGAGGCCGGTGGTCAGTTCGTCGAGGATCGCGACCTTCGGATTTCCGATGAGCGCCAACGCCACCGAGAGCCGTTGCTTCTGTCCGCCGGAGAGTTTGGCGAAGTATGTCCGCTCCTGCGATGCGATGTCCAGACGCTCGAGGAGCTCGCGCCAGTCGCGGGGCGCGGAATAGAAACTCGAATACAGCCGAATCGCCTCGCCGACGGTCTGCTTGTCCGGAAGCCGGCTCTCCTGTAACTGGATTCCCAGCTCCTCGCGGAGTCCGCGGTCCTCGTCGGCGGGGTCGAATCCGGCGACGCGGATGTGGCCGGCGTCGCGGGTGCGCAGGCCGCCGATGCACTCGACGGTCGTCGTCTTTCCGGCACCGTTGGGACCGAGGATCCCGAAGATCTCGCCCTGTTGCACCTCGAAGTCGATGCCGCGCACCACCTGGCTGTCGCCGTAACTCTTGGTCAGTCCATGGACCTCGATCATCGCCATGTTCTCCAGTCTGGACCCGAGACCGGTGGATGTGGATCCACCGGACGGTCGGACGTGCGTCAACCGATCGGTGGACGTCGGGCGAGACGATGTGGGTGGCGGCGCATCGCCGGCCGAAAGTGGGGGAGGAAAGTTCTTCCCCCACTTGTGGTTTCGTTCCCCAGAAGTTTCTGGGGAACGAAACCAGAACCCACGGAAGAACCGTTCTTCCGCGGGTTTCGGTCGCCAGGAAAAGGCGGCTCAGCTCGCCAGGAACGCGGCGACGGTCGCCTCGAAGGCGTCGCTGGCCTCGATCATCACCCAGTGACCGCAGCGGGGAAAGATGTGCAGCTGCGCGTCGGGGATCAGCCGCATCGGCGCCAGCGCCATGTCGGGCGGGCTGACGCGGTCGTCGCGTCCCCAGGTGAGCAGCGTCGGACAGGCGATCTTGTGCATCATCGACCAGTAGGGCGGGGTGTCGGCGCTCGCCAGGAACTGTTGCTGCATCTCGAAGGCCGCCGACCCGTACATCGCCCGCCCGGTCGCCAGGGCGTCGGGGTTCATCGCGGCCTCCCAGCGTTCGGCGATGAGTTCGTCGGTGACCAGGGCGCGGTCGTAGACCATCGCGTTGAGCCACCGGACGAGTTTGTCGCGATCGGGATCGTCGGCGAACTCCTGCAGCAGGCGCAGGCCCTCGCTGGGGCTCGGGCTGAACAGGTTGGGCCCGACCCCGCCGATGGTCACCAGCTTCTCGACGCGGCCGGGTTTGCGGATCGCCAGGTTGACGCCGACGACGCCGCCCATCGAGTTGCCGATCATCGGCGCCTTGTCGATACCCAGGGCGTCGAGGAAGGCGATGACGGACTTACCCGCGGTCAGCACCGGCATCCCCTCCCACGGATCACTGACGCCGAAGCCTGGGAACTCGAGGATGTAGCAGTGGCGGGTGCGGGCGAAGAAGCCGAGGTTGCCGCGATAGTTGCGCCAGCCGGTCACGCCGGGACCGGAGCCGTGCAGCAGGATCAGCGGCGGGGCGTCGGCAGCGCCGGCCTCGTGGTAGCGCAGCACGCCGCGGTCGGTGGTCAGCTCGCGTCGGGTCGATTCGTAGGAGACATCCACCCCACCAGACTAGAACGTGTTCTAGTTGGTTGTCATCGGGGCTCGCGCCTGCTCACCCACCGAGCGACTCGGCCTCTTCCTCCCCGAAGCGTTCTTCGAGTTCGGCGGGCGAATAGTCCAGATCGATCTCGGCGACGTCGCGTCCGCGGGCGGATTCGATCGCGTGCAGCCGGCGTTGGGCGCGGTCGGCGGCGAACCCGAGGAATTCGTTGTTGTCCAGGCCGAACGGCTGCTCGTCGAACTGCTCGTTGACCCAGGTGATCATGCCGAGGGCCATCGGCATCAACTCGGCCATCCGGGCGTTGACGACCTCCCACAGCGAGTCGTCGGCGGCCACGTGGCGCCGGCAGGTGAACGTACCCCACGCCATGTGCCGGCGTTCGTCGTCGCCGATGAACCGGATCAGCCGCTGCATGCCGGGAAAGATGCCGTGCCGGGTGCACACCGTCTGCCAGGCGTGATAGCCGGTCAGCGCGAGCGATCCCTCGATGACGTGGTTGTAGGTGACGCTGGCGCGGATCTGGTTGCGCGGTGACGGATCGTGGTCGAGGACATGCAGACTCTGCGGCAACTCCTCGTAGAACAGCTGCCGGTAGTACGGATTGTCGGCGACGAACGACTGCAGATCACCGTCGAGGCCGACCGCATCCATCCACCGCCGGAACACCTGGGTGTGTTTGGCCTCCTCGAAGCAGAACTGCGACAGAAACATCTCGTCGCCGAATCGCCCCTCCGCGGCCATCGCCTTCATGAACGGCTGGATGTCCTGGGTGACCGCCTCCTCGCCGGCGATGAACTGACTGACCAGAAATGTGGAGCTGCGGCGCTGTTCGTCGGTGATCGCCTTCCAGTCCTCGGCGTCCCGGTCGAAATCGATGGCGGCCGGATCCCAGAAGCGCGCATTGCCCTTCACGAAGAGGCGCAACGGGAACGATTCCCAGTTCAGGCCGCCGCGGCGCAGCGAGGCGAAGTCGGCACGCATCGGCGTGGAGTGTTCGGCGAGGGTCATCGGGTCACCTGCTTTCGCATCGCGATGAATCCGACGCTATCGGGTTACCCGCGGGTTGTGGCCGGAATGCCACAAGCCTTGGCCGTCGGGGTCCTCGGACGAGGAATCGCCATCGGCTGTCGCTCCGGTCGAGAATGCCGGAGTCGGAGTGCAGCAACAGATCTCGCCGTTCCCATGCCGATGGCCGCATGGATGGACGACGATGGCCGCAGGGCGCCGCAGTGCGCCGAAAAGGAGCAGAGCATGAAGACCAAGGGCGCGATCCTGCGCGAAACCGGCCGGCCGTGGCAGATCGAGGAGATCGAGGTCGGTGACCCGATCGCCGGTGAGGTCCAGGTGCGCCTCGCGGCCTCCGGGCTGTGCCACTCCGACCACCACCTGCGCACCGGCGACAGCCCGGCACCGATGCCGGTGCTCGGCGGACACGAGGGCGCCGGAGTGATCACCAAGGTCGGGCCCGGCGTCACCCGACTGCGCGAGGGCGATCACGTCGTCACCGCGTTCATCCCGGCGTGCGGCACCTGCGAGCCGTGCTCCCGGGGTCTGCAGAATCTTTGCGACGAGGGCTCCCGGCTGTTGACCGGGATGTCGATCTCCGACGACACCCATCGTCAGCACACCGCCGACGGGACACCGTTGACCCCGATGTGTCTGCTGGGCACCTTCGCCCCCTATATCACCGTCAACGAGGCGTCACTGGTCAAGATCGAGGACGACATCCCGCTCCGCGAGGCGGCACTGCTCGGATGCGGGGTGGCCACCGGCTGGGGGTCGGCGGTCGAGATCGGCGACACCCACACCGGTGACACGGTCGTGGTGATCGGCATCGGCGGCGTCGGGATCAACTCGGTCCAGGGCGCGGCCGCGGCGGGCGCCCGCTATGTGATCGCGATCGATCCGGTGCCGTTCAAACTGCAGATGGCCGAAAAGCTGGGCGCCACCCATACCTTCGCGTCGATCGAGGAGGCGGCTCCGGTTCTCGGCGAGATCACCTGGGGCCGGATGGCCAACACCACGGTGATCACCGTCGGCGAGATCTCCGGCGACATCATCGCACCGGCGCTCGGACTGACCGGCAAGGGCGGCCAGGTGATCGTCACCGGCATGGGCAATTTCGCCTCGCTGGACACCAAACTCAACCTGTTCGAGCTGACGCTGCTGCAGAAGCGGGTACAGGGAGCCATCTTCGGTGGCACCGGCCCGCGTACGCAGATCCCCAACCTGTTGCGCGAGTACCGGGCCGGTCGACTCAACCTGTCCGACCTGATCACCACCACCTACCGACAGGACCAGATCAACGAGGCCTACGACGACATGCTGTCGGGCAAGAACATTCGCGGCGTGATCGTCTACGGCGACGACGACTACTGACCCCGGCCTCTCAGTCGCCGACCGGGCCCGAGTGCCCGGTCGGCCGCCGCCGGGCGTTGACGAGCAGGGTCAGGAAACGGATTCCGAGGCCCAGTAGGACGAAACTGCTGACCATCTGCACCGACACCACGATGCGGGCACCCTGTGATACGGCCACGATGTCGCCGAACCCGGTCGTCGTGAACACGGTGAGACTGAAGTACAGCGCATCGACGCGGGTGAGCTTCTCGGTGAAGCCGTGCGCGGTGTATTCCGAGGACACGAAATACGCCGTGGCGAAGGCGACGATATAGAAGGTAGCGAGTGCCACGAGCATCTCGAGTGCGGTCACCACCGGGTAGCGCGACCGCAGGAAATGCCGGATCTCGTAGGCGCAGAACGCCATGAGCAGTGCGACGCCCGCGACGAAGCCGATCAGTTTGGAGTTGCTGGCCGCGTTGAAGGGCAACAGGAAATAGCCGACCAGCAGGAGCACCCCCGCCGCGATCGGCCGCAGGACGGCCGAGACCATCTCGCGGCGGGTGATCTCGTGCCCGTCGATGGTTCGACGGCGCCGCCGGTCACCAGATCCGGACACGGTCGGCGTCCGGGAGATACAGGGCATCACCCTCGGACACGCCAAACGCGTCGTAGAACGCGTCGATGTTGCGGACCACGCCGTTGCACCGGAACTCCGGCGGTGAGTGCGGGTCGATCGACAGCCGCCGGATGGCCTCGGCGTCACGGGTTTTGGTGCGCCAGATCTGCGCCCACGAGTAGAACACCCGCTGAACGCCGGTCAGGCCGTCGATCACGGGGGGCGGCGAAGATGTCGTGGCGAGCCGATAGGCGACGAGCGCGATCGACAGCCCGCCGAGGTCACCGATGTTCTCGCCGATCGTGAACTCGCCGTTGACCTTGTACTCCGTGTCGAGGCCCAGTGGCGTGAACTCGTTGTATTGATCGATGAGTTTGCGTGTACGCGTGGAGAATTCGGAGCGGTCCGCATCGCTCCACCAGTTGACGAGGTTGCCATCACCATCGTATTTGGCGCCCTGGTCGTCGAAGCCGTGGCCGATCTCGTGCCCGATGACCGCGCCGATCCCGCCGTAGTTGGCGGCGTCGTCGGCATCCGGGTCGAAGAACGGCGGTTGCAGGATCGCCGCCGGGAACACGATCTCGTTCATCCCCGGGTTGTAGTAGGCGTTGACCGTCTGCGGGGTCATGAACCACTCGTCGCGATCCACCGGTGCCCCGATCTTCGCAAGCTCCCGTTCCTGCTCGAAAGATGCTGCACGGGCGACGTTTCCGACCAGGTCGCCGCGATCGACGGTCAGCGCGCCGTAATCGCGCCAGCGGGCCGGATAGCCGATCTTCGGGGTGAACTTGCCGAGCTTGGTCAGGGCCTTCTCGCGGGTGGCCGGGGTCATCCAGTCGAGGTCGGAGATGTTGCGCCGGTAGGCCTTGACGAGATTGTCGATCAACTCGTCCATCCGGGCCTTGGCCTCGGGCGGGAAGTGTTGTTCGACGTAGAGGCGCCCGACCGCGAATCCCATTGCGTCCTCGACGAAGCCGACACCGCGTTTCCACCGGTCGCGGATGGTCTGCGCTCCGGTCAGGGTGCGGCCATAGAAATCGAAGTTCTCGTCGACGAACGCAGACGAGAGATATGGTGCGGCCGAACGCAAGAGACGCCAGGTGAGCCACGTCTTCCAGTCCGCGAGCGGGGTCTCCTCGACCAGGGTGGCGACGTCGGTGACGAACGACGGCTGACCGACCACCACCTCGGCGAAGGTGTCGTCGCCGACGGTGCCGAGCCCGCCGAACCATGCGTGCAGGTCGAAACCGGCTGCAGCGGAGGAGAATTCGTCGAGACTCATCAGGTTGTAGGTGAGCTCGGCGTCGCGGCGGCGCACTACATCCCAATGGTGTCCGGCGATCGCGGTCTCCAGCCGCAGCACGGTCTGTGCGCGCTCGTCGGCGCCGTCGAGCCCGGCGAGGCCGAACGCCCGGCCGATGTGCGCGACGTACTGGTCGCGAGTCTGGGCGTGCTTGTCCTCGCGGTAGTAGGACTCGTCGGGTAAGCCCAGTCCTGATTGCACGATGTGGACGAGGTACCGGTCGGATCGGCGGGCGTCGGTGTCGACGTAGAAACCGAACAGCCCGCCGACGCCGTGTCGCTGAAGCCGTCCGATCCGGGCGGACAGTTCGGCGACATCGGAGATCGCGGCGATCCTCTCCAGTTCACCGGAGATCGGTCCGATGCCCAGGGCCTCGATGTGCTCGGTGTCCATGAACGACCCGTAGAGATCGCCGATCTTGGCGGCGTCGGTGCCGCTCGGCGCATTCGACTCGGCGGCGTCGGTGATGATGTCGCGGACGTTTTCCTCGGCGCGGTCGCGCAGCACGTGAAACGCGCCGTCGACCGAGCGGTCCTCGGGGATGACATGTGATGCCAGCCATTTACCGTTGACGTGGGCGAACAGGTCGTCCTCGACGCGCACGGCGTCGTCGACCCAGTCGAGGTCCAATCCGGATTCGGGCAGAGAATGCTTCGACACAGTCACGCCGTCCATCCTGTCATCGCCGTGGCGATTCGTCACCGGGTAGTGCGCTCGGCGGTCATATCTCGCCCCGGCTCAGAATTCACCCAGTGCGCTGTCCATCGCCCAGTAGAGGATCTCGGCATCCGTGCGCGCCACCAACCGGACGTCGCCGACGTCGGTGCCGCGGGCGGCATCGCCGGCCGACAACTCACCGGGCCCGTCGAGCTGCACCGATTCGAGCTGCACCGATCCGTTGACGACGAACAGATGCGTGAAGCGGGCGCCGGGCAGTGTCAGTGTGCGACCGGACGCCGGGCGGGCGGCATAAAGGGTCGCGCCGGCGTTCGCGATGGCGATCGCGGCCGCATGGTCGGGATTGCCCGAGGCGACCGGCACCAGCTCGCCGGTCGCCAGCTCGGTGGAGATGTCGCGCTGCGCGTATGAGGGGGCAAGGCCATGCCGGTCGGGCATGACCCACATCTGGACATAGTGCGTTCTCGTGGTGCCCGAGCCGGGAAGGTCGGGCCAGGGTTCGTTGCGTTCGGAGTGGTCGACACCGCTGCCTGCGCTCATGCGCTGGGCCAGACCCGGGGGCACGACTCCGGAGTTGCCCGCGGAATCGCGATGTACAAGCGATCCCGAACTGACCCATGTGACTATCTCGGATTCTTGGTGATGGTGTGTTTCGAACCCGCATTTTGGCGGTAAATATTCTTCGTTGGATGCAATTAAGGCACCATGGTGGGTGTTGGCTGGATCGTAGTGATCGCCGAAGGAGAAGCAATGGTAGGAGGTGAGCCAGGCGGTCGACGTCAGGCTCCTGTCTCCGGCCCGGATGACCGTGTAGCCCATACCCCATTATGGGCACCCGAGAGCGACGCGGACGCGGGCCCACCCCGGCCTGCTCGGATGCGTGGCCGCATTCCGGCGAATTCTTCTCAGATCCCGCGCACCCCGCCTGCCCCGAGGACGCCGCAGTCGGGCCGCCACCGGGCCGGCGATGACGATCCGCAGCCCGCCGTCGATCGGCGGTCGACGAGTTCGCCCCGTGCCCGGTCCGGTTCTGCTGCCCGGTCCGGTTCTGCGGCCCGGTCCGGTTCTGCCCAGCGCCCGCGCGCCACGGCGGGCCCGGCCGCGGCCGACCCCGCTGCGGGTTCGGCGGCGAAGGCGTCAGCGAAAGGCAAAACTGCAGTACGAGACCCGATCGTGACCGGTCCGAAGCCCGACTGCAAGCCTGCGGCATCGAATTCTCGTGTGACTAGAGTGAAAATTGTGACTATGGGTACTCGGGTGAAATGGGCGGCGCTCGCCGCGTGCGTGGTGCTGATCTGTGCTGCCGCGTTCGGGATCAAGGAGTTGGTCTCGCAGACCCCCGATACCGGCGCCAAGGCCACCGCGAACGAGTTCGCCGCGGCCTGGGGTCGCCAGGACGCCGCCGCGGCCGCAAAGTTGACGACGGCGCCGGGACAGGCCGGTGAGGCGCTGACCCAGACCTTGCAGGCGATGAATGCCCGCGAGGTCGATGTCGCGGTGGAGAAGCCGGTCGAGTACAGCGACGGCACCGCGTCGTTCTCGCTGCGGACCACCTGGAAGTTCGATTCCGATCACACCTTCACCTCGAACAGTTCGGGCGCCGCGCGGCATCTGTCGACCGGGTGGAAGATCACCTGGGAGCCGAGCGTGATCTACCCGGGACTGCCCGTCGGTGGCAACCTGCGCGAGATCCGCACCGACGCAACGCCTGCGCCGACGGTCAACAGCCGCTCGGGTAAGCCCCTGATGTACCTGCAGCCGGTCAACGAGATCGTCCTCGACCCGTCCCAGACCCGCGACGTCAATGCGTCGGCGAAGGCGCTGGCCACCACGCTCGCACCGATCGCCCCGCTGGTCACGACCTCGGTCATCGGCGAGAAACTGGCCGCAACGCCCGGTAAGCCCATCACCGCGGTGACACTGCGCAACTCCGATATGGGCGTTCTCACCAGCGACCCGGCCTCGGTGCCGGGCGTGACCGTGCGCAAGGCGGGCATGCTCGTCATGGCCGATCGTCGGCTCTCCTCGCCGCTCGAGAGCGGTCTCACCAACTACTGGCAGGCGATCCGCAACGCAACCGCCGGGTGGCAGGTACAGATGGTCGGCCCAGGGATGGCGCCGCAGCGGCTCGCCGGCGAGCAGGGTCCCCCCGGCCCGAACGTGCCGACGTCGGTGGACCAGGGCGTACAACTCACGCTGGGCGATGCCGCGGTCGAGGTCGGGCAGCCGGCCACCATCATGGCGCTCGACGCGAAGTCGGGTGCGATTCTCGGTGCGGCACAGAACACCTACGCCGCCGAGCGTGGCAACAACCCCGACGCCGCGTATCCCGTCGGGTCGACTCTCGACCCGGTGCTCGCCGCCGTCGACCGCAGCGCGCGGGCCAATCAGGAGACCCCCGACTCGGTGCTCGACCGGCTCGGTCTGGGCGTGCAGTTCACCGTTCCGGGGGCCAGCGCTCCGGCCACGGGCACCGGGGTGGCGACGATCGATCTGCGCTCGGCCGCAACACAGATGTCGATGACGAACATGGCCGCGCTCGGTGTGGCCATGGCACGCAGCGCGTCCGGAACCGCCGACTCGGTGGCGCCCTACGTCGTCGACGGGGTGCCGACCAAGGTGGCCGGTGGCCGACTCGGCGGCTTGAATCCCGATCTGACCGGTCCGATCTGGGATGCGATGACCACCACCGCCAAGACCGGTGACGCCAGCGACCTCACCAACGATCCCGGACTGCGGGCACTGGTCGGCACCAACGGTCCCGATGGGCCCGGGTGGTTCGTCGGAGTCCAGGGCGGCAAGGTCGTCGTGATCTATACCGAGGGCCCGAAGTCGGGAACCGCGGCGCTTCAGGTGGCGCAGAAGTACTTCCGCATCCAGTGAGCGGCGCGGGCCGCAGGTCGCGGACCGTCAGGGGGCCGCGTCCGCGGCCGGTGTCGGCCGGTGCGACTCGAGCCGCCGCAGGATCAGAGCGGTCAGCGCGCGCCAGCCGAGCAGGAACAGGCCGAGCACGACCGTGGTGACGACGATGAAGCTCACCTCGGTGCCCTCGTGGAACAGGTAGCGCAGGATCATGCCGACCGTGACCGCGCAGAACCAGATCGCCAGCCCGGCGGGCACCACCCGCTCCGGGCGGAAGTCGCGGCCGAACCAGTCACTGGACCGGACGTGGGAGTACACGTAGACGATCGACCAGCCGACGGCGGCGCCTGCGACGAACGGCCACAATGTCTGGACAACCGACAGCGGTGCGTAACCGTGATGATGCGACCCGCGACCGATCAGCACGAACACCGCAATCGCGACGACGTCGGCGAAGGCGGTGACGGGCAACCGGACGGTGGTCGACGCGTGCGATGTGGACCGGGCCACCCTGCTGGCCATGTCAGAACTCGACATGGTGACCAACGGTAGCCGAAGTCGGCGTCAAGCCGAATTCGCCTCGTCGTCCGGAGGGTCGACATCGCGTTCGGCGTGTGACCGGCGCCGGTCCCCGGGGTCTGATTCGCCCGGGTCTGATTCGCCGGGCTCCGATCGGCCGGGGTCTGATCGGCCGGGGTCTGATCGGCCGGGGTCTGATCGGCGGGAGTCTGATTCGTCGAGCTCTTCGATGGTCTGTTCGCGGTCGTGGTCGTACTCGGCCTCGAGTTCGGCCTTGTCGCGGATCCCCGACCGGAACTTCGCCATGATCACCACCCACCCGAGCACGGAGATCAGGACGTAGCTGACGATGCGGTACACCAGTACCGCGGTCAGTGCGTCCGCCGCGGGCATCCCGGCCGTGGTCAGCGCCGGCACGAGGACGGCGTCGACGACGCCGATGCCGCCCGGCAGCAGCGGGACCGCGGTACCCACCGCCTTGCCCGCGGCATAGGCCACCATCACACCGGAGTACGACGGATGGACACCGACGGCCCAGCACGCGAACATCAGGCAGGCGATGTCGGTGATCCAGTTGAACAGGCTCCATCCGAACGCCGTCGCGGTGTCGCGCCGGGTCAGCTTCACCGCCCGCAGCTGCTCGAGGATCTCGTGGAGACGTTCCTTTCCCGAGTCCTCGGGCTTGTTGCGCAGGTGATTGTACCAGCCCAGCATCCGCTCGCCGGTGGACCGTAACGACTCGGGATGGGTGGCCAGGTACTGCAGGACCAGGGCGACCGCGACGAATCCGACGATGGAGAACACCAACGTGAACGGATTGGTCTTGGCCCCGGCGAGGACCGCACCACCGAAACCGAGGACCGCGAGCCCGACACCGGCCAGCAGCCCGGACATCACCACCTGCCACGACGCGACGACCGGGGTGGCGCCCCACTTGCGGGTCTCGCGGTAGGTGAAGGCCGGCGCGAGTACCTGACCACCGGGCATCGTCTGCGACAGCGAATTCGCGGCCAGCACCACGGCCAGCGACTTCATCTGCTTGACCATCACACCGGCCGAGCGCAGCAACGCCCGCTGCACCTGGGCGAAACTGTCCATGGAGAGGACGGCCGCCATCATGCACGCCACCAGCCACACCCAGTCGAGGTCGCCGGTCCGGTGCCACACCTGTTCGAGCTTGGGCCAGATCAGGACCACCTCGACGGCGAGGATCACCACCACGACCGCCAAGACCACCCAGCGCAACCACCAGAATCGGCGGCGGGCCGGCGGGGTGCCGACCGTCGGTTGGTCCGATGACATAGGCATCACCCTATCCACCGCTACTCTGACGTTCGTGGACGATGGTTCTTCGGCGGTCGCGCCCGACGGCGATGGTGATCCTCGGCGGGCCCGGCGAAGCCTCGCGGATCTGGATCGTTCGGCGGTCCATCCGATGGTGCGCAAGGCCGCCGAATGGAGTTGGCGGCTTCTGCTCATCCTGGCCGTCGTCTACATCGCGGGACGCCTCTTCCAGAAATTCGACGAGGTGACGGTGCCGCTGTCGCTGGCGATTCTGCTCTCGGCGTTCCTCATGCCCGCGGTCGATTTCCTCAACCGGCGCCGTGTGCCGCGGTCGTTGTCGGTGGTCATCGTCATGCTCGCCGCGCTCGGTGTGGTCGGCGGGGTGTTGACCTTTGTCGGCCGGGCCTTCGTCAGTGGATTCCCCCAACTCACCGACGAGGTCGTCTCGACGATCAACGAGACCCGAAAGTGGTTGACGGACGGCCCGTTGCGCATCGACGAGGGCCAGGTCAGTCACCTCGGCAACAACATCATCGACCTCATGCAGCACAACCAGGCCAAGCTGGCCAGCGGTGCGCTGGCCACCGCCACGACCGCAACCGAACTGATCACCGGGCTGCTGCTGATGGTGTTCCTGATGATCTTCTTCTTGTACGGCGGCGGCAATATCTGGGAATTCTGTACCCATCTCGTGCCGCGGGGATCCCGGGACAAGGTGGTCTCGGCGGGAGTCGCCGGGTTCGGAACGCTCGTCGCGTACGTCCGCGCGACCGTCGTCGTCGCCCTCGTCGACGCCGTCTGCATCGGTATCGGACTCGCGATCCTGCGAGTGCCCCTTGCTCTTCCGCTGGCGACGGTGATCTTTCTGTTCTCGTTCATCCCCATCGTGGGTGCACTGATCAGCGGATCGCTCGCGGTCGTCATCGCGCTGGTCACGCAGGGCTGGCTGACCGCGGTGATCGTGCTGGCCATCCTGATCGGTGTCATGCAGCTCGAAGGGCATGTGCTGCAACCATTCCTGATGGGCCGCTCGGTGCGGCTGCATCCGGTTGCGGTCATCCTGGGGATCGGTGCGGGCATCGTCGCCGCCGGGATCGTCGGCGGCCTGCTCGCCGTCCCGGTGATCGCCTTCACCAACACTGCCGTGCGCTATTTGAGGGGCACGCCGCTCGATGAGGTGATCAAGGGCGACGGGGCCTTCGAGGCGACTCCGGACCCGCCGATCTGGGACCGGCTACACCTTGAGCAGGCGATCCTCGACGCCGAACAACTCGCCGACGAGATCACCGACGACAAGCCGGACGGCGACGGCGACGACGGCGACGGGGACGACGGCGACGGCGGGCGCGACAACGGCGCCCGCCCTCCGGACTGAACAGCGGAGCCGCGCTCCGGTCGCCGGCTACTCGCTCTGATCCCCGCCGCGGCTGCGCCGCAACAGTTCGTGCACGCTGATGCGGTTGTCGTCGGCATCGC
This sequence comes from Gordonia sp. DT219, assembly GCF_049847065.1. Taxonomy (NCBI): domain Bacteria; kingdom Bacillati; phylum Actinomycetota; class Actinomycetes; order Mycobacteriales; family Gordoniaceae; genus Gordonia; species Gordonia sp. DT219. Next base: position 163,203 of record NZ_JBNCNR010000005.1, read on the forward strand.
GGGCGTGCCGGTCGCCGGTGGATCGATCGGGTCCGGCGCCGCGGGAGACCGGCGGTTCCGGCTGATCGGGCACATCTGCGGTCACGGTCGGATCGTTGCCGACCTCACGTGGCGGCACGAGACGTGCCGAGCCCGGCGTCAACCCACGGTCCATCGGCGAACGGCCGGTCCGGTCCGCACGCGAATCGGATGACCGACCGGATTGGGGCCCGCCACTCGGGGACATGCCGCGGCGGGCGCGTTCCTCCGGGCTCACCGACGCGGCCAGTGGGCGTCGGCCCGTCTGGTCCAGTTCGGGCCGGCGTGACAACGGGGACGGGCCTCCCGCAGACGAACCTCCCGACGACGAACCTCCCGCCGACGAACCTCCCGACGGCGGCGCGCCGCCGGGGGTGCCGGCCGGCACCTGAGGCGGTGCCGATGGGCGCCGGGTCGTCTCCGGCCGGGGCCGCGGTGCCGGGCGCGCGCCGGGCGCCGGCCCGGGACCGCTGAGGCGGATACCGCCCTCGCCGAGGCTCCAGCCGCCGGTGTCGGGCCGATCCTGCTTGGGCATCGCGTAGGGCCGCGGCGGCATCGGTCGGGACTCTGGGGGCCGGGACTCTGGGGGCCGGGACTCTGGGGGCCGGGGCTGGGTGGGCCGCGGCTGGGTCGCGCGCGGTGCACCGATGTCGCCGGACGGTGGTGCCGAGGTGCCGCGACGAGCCGGAACCTGTTGTGGCCGTGCGCGATTCGATTCACTCGGCGGAGCAGCTGGCTCCAGGGTAGCGGTCGCGGACACGGTTTCGGTGGTGGCGCGGCGCCGGGTGCGGGTGGCCGGGGCCGCCGCGGTCATCACCGAGGTGGGTACCTCCGCGACGAGGGCGCCGGCGCTCAGTGGGCGGGACGCGCCGGCCGCGGGCAGTTTGTCGCCGGGCTGCTCGTCGAGGATGGTCTCGCCCAGGCCGATCTTGCGCTGCAGCGAGCTCATCCAGCGTGGTGCCCACCAGCAGTCGTCGCCGAGCAGTCTCATCACCGACGGCACCAGCAACATACGAATGATGGTGGCGTCGAGGATGAGTGCCGCGATCATTCCGTATGCGATGTACTTCATCATCACGATGTCGGAGAGCCCGAAGGCGCCGGTGACCACCACGAGGATCGCCGCGGCGGCCGTGATGATGCGGCCGGTCAGGGCGGTGCCGGTGCGGATGGCCTCGGTGGTCGAGGCACCTCGCTGTCTGGCCTCGACCATTCTGGAGAGCAGGAATATCTCATAGTCGGTCGACAGACCGAAGACGATCGCGATGATCAGCACCAACACCGCGGCGAACAGCGGGCCGGGCGTGAAGTTGGCCAGTCCGGCGCCGTGGCCGTCGACGAAGATCCACGTCAGGATGCCCAGGGTGGCGCCGAGTCCCAACGCCGACATCAATGCCGCCTTGATCGGCAGCACCACCGATCCGAATGCGAGGAACATCAGCAGGCCGGTGATGAGCACCAACATTATCGTCATCAACGGAAGCCGTTGCAGCAGTGCGTCGATCGAATCCTGGGTCAGGGCCGGGGTGCCGGCCACCCACATTCGCATGCCGCCAGGGATCTGGATCGAACGCAGATCCTTGATCGCCTCGCCCGCGGTATTGCGATCGACGAGTCCCGCCGACATCTGCATGACCGGTGGACCGTTGGCGCCGCCGTAGTTGCCGGTGAGTGCACCGTCGTTGGCCGAGGAGCTGAACTTCTTGGTGAAGCCGGGGACCTTGTTGGCCTCGTCGGCGATCTGCTGGAGTTTGTTACCTGCCGACGGGTCGTTGTCGTCATAGAGGATGACGAGCTTGATCTCTTCGGTGCGTTCGGTGGGGAAGTATTTGTCGAATGTCTCCTGCGCGACGCGCGCCGGATTGTCCGGCGGGAGATACGTCTCGCTGATACCGCCGAATTTGATGCCGCCGAACGGGATGGTCAGCACGAGGAGCAACAGGACGGTGGGCACCGCGGTCGCCACCGGATGCTTCATCACCCAGCCCGACAACCGCCCCCAGAAGCCGTTCTCGATCTCCTCGCGCGACTTGGTGCGTCCGGTGAGGTCGGCGACCCGGTGGTCGAGGCGGTCCGCGCCCGACGGGGAGAACTTCCGGATTATCGGGAACAGCGTGTAGGAGAGCATCCACCGCAGCGAGAACGCGTCGACCCGCGGGCCCAGGATGCTCAGCAGCGCGGGCAGGACCGTGAGCGACAGGATCGCGGCCAACGACACCGACGCGATCGCGCCGTAGGCCACCGACTTGAGGAAGCCCTGCGGCATGATCAGCAGACACGCGATCGCGGCGACGATGATCGTCGCCGAGAAGACCACCGTCTGCCCGGCAGTCATCACGGTTCTTCGTACCGCGGCCTTCGTCGAATAGCCTTCGGCAAGTTCCTCACGAAAACGGCTCACGATGAACAGGCCGTAGTCGATGGCGATACCCAGGCCGATCAGGGTGACGACCGACTGCGCGAAGATGTTCAGTTCGGTGACCTGGGCGATCGCGTTCATGATGCCCAGCGAGCCGGCGATCGTCAGGCCACCGATCAGCACGGGCAGACAGGCCGCGATGACACCGCCGAAGATGAAGAACAGCATGAGCGCCACCAGCGGCAGCGCGATGATCTCGGCGCGCGAGATGTCGGCGTCCATCCCGCGGGCCATGGCCCCGGCCACCGGCTGCAGCCCGGCCAACTGGAACTGTGTTCCCGCGGGCAGGCCGTATCTCTCGGCGATGCCGGAGAACTCGGGTTCGATCTTCTTGAAGTTGCCGAGGACCGTCGTGTCGTCGTTGCCCGCGACACCGATGCTGATGAACGCCCGCTGCCGGTCGGCGGTGATCGTGCGTGATCGGACGATGTCCTGCGCGGCCTGCGAGGCCGCGTCCTTGGGCTGGTAGAAGGGGTCGATGATCTGCTGGTTGTTCTGCAACGCCTGCTGCTGGCCTGCGTCGGTGGAGCTGTCGCCGTTGTAGGCGCGCTGCACGATCGACGGGTACTTCGCGAGCAGGTCGTCGACGAACTTCTCGACCTTCGGTGCGATCTGGGGATCATCGACCGTCTTACCCGGCGGGGCGGTGATCAGCAGGATGACGTCGGAGCGGTGATCGCGGCCCAGCGCCTTGTCGGCGACGACCGAGCCCTTCGACGACTGCGAGGTCGGGTCGAACCAGCCGCTCTGACTGAGGTGCTTGCTGAGACCCAGGCCGTAGAGGCCCAATCCCGCCATCAGCACGACCATGACGGCGATGACGGCAAAGCGCATCCGATAGACGAATGTGCCGATGGCTCCGAACACGCCCAGTCCTTTCTCGAGTCCGGGGAAAGATTGTCGCAGCGCCTCCTGAGCGCTCCCTGAGGCCCCCGCAACCCCTGGCCTGCCGCGTCGCGCGACGGCGCGCGGCAGGGCTACATCGTCGGACTCACCGCAGGAGCGCGGTGAGCGGGCGGAACGGCGCGAGCCACGCACCCTCGTCGGGCAGTGAATCGAGCCCGATGCGTGGCAGCGGTTCGCGGAACACGCCAGGGATGTCTTCGAGGTCGACGAACTCGAGTCCGTCGGTCGTCAACGCCCAACTGGCGTGCTCCCGAAATCCGATCACGGTGACCGGGACGCCGTCGGCGACGATGCCCAACAGCGGTTCCCGGAAGGCCTGCCCATCGGCAGACGCCACGATCAGTCCGGCTAACCCCACAGTGTGCCTGCGCAACTCGATGTGGTCGAGCATGTCGGAGTCGACGTCGCTGTCGTCGGACACCTTCGGTTTGGCGAAGACGGCGTAACCCACGTTGCGCAACGCCTCCACCCACGGCCGTACGACATCGGCGCTACCAGGCACGATGTTGGTGAACACGGTGGCCTCGGGTTCGACGATGCCGCGGGGCCGGTCTGCGGTCGTCGGCCCGGTGTCACCGGGACCGGATGTGGGAAGTCCCACCACGCCCCGGTCCGCATCGGCCGGTTGCGCATCCACCGGGCCGCCATCGCCTGCGCGGACCGCGTGCTTGCCGGAGACGTCGGCGGTGCGCGTGAGCAGCCACCGTCCGAGGGCGTCGAAACGGGGTCGGTGCGCGGCGGTGGGCCGGCCGCCGAGGATGGCCCCGAGACCCATGTCCATGTTCGGGGCATCCCAGATCAGGAGCATGCGCGGTGCGCTGCTGTTCCCGGAGATGGAATCGGCGAAACGGCTGCCGGGCGGCGTCGGTGCGGCGTCGTTCATCGGTTCTCCTCGGTGTCGGCGCCCCGGGTCGGAGCCTCCTGCGTGGGTGTGTCGTGCGGGTGTGCCGGGCGTGGGGGCCGGACGTACACGAACTCGTTGACCGCGCGGCCCTCGCGGTCGGCCCGGCCCTCGAACTTCGTGGTGGGACGGCTCAGCGAGATGGGCGTCGGACCCGTGGCCCCGACGACGTGTGGCGCGGCAGGGTCCTGGGTGGCGAGGATCTCCGCGATCCACTCGGCGTAGCCGGCATGGTCGGTGGCGATGTGCAGGATTCCGCCGTCGGCCAGGCGGTCGGCCATCAGTTCGACGGTTCCGCGCTGGATGAAGCGCCGCTTGTGGTGCCGTGATTTGGGCCAGGGGTCGGGGAAGAAGACCCGGATGCCGGTCAGGCTCGCGGTGGGGATGAGTTCGCGCAGCACCACGACGGCGTCACCGCGGATCATCCGGATGTTGGTGAGGCCGCCGCGCTCGATCAGGCCGAGCAGTTGTGCGAGGCCGGGTTTGTAGACCTCGACGGCGAGGACGTCGAGGCCGGGTTCGTCGTGGGCCATCGCGGCGGTCGAGATGCCGGTGCCGCTGCCGACCTCGAGAACCCGGGGCGCCTGCCGGCCGAACGTCGCGGTCAGGTCCAACGGTGGTTCGGGGGTCTGGGTGACCCCGGTGGCCAGGTCGCGGCCGAGCTCCGGCCAGCGGGTTTCCCAGTTGCGTTGCTGATTGGGTGTCAGTGACCCGCGCCGGAACCGGAAACTCGTGACCCGCGGATAGAGCCGGGACCGGTCGGTGTGCTCGTGTGGCGGTTTCTCCTGCTCACGCGGCTGCGCCTCGGCGGTGTGGGGCACCGGTCCATCGTTGTTCACCGGTCCATCGTGGCCTATCGCCTCAAACGGATCATCCCCGACACCCTCTGCCTGTGTATTTACCTGCCACACGTCGGCCTTGTCGGGGTTAGGCTGCGAGACCAGGGGCGATGTGGGGAGACACGAATGACCGAGCGGGGCGGCGAACTGGCGCGGGTGCTCGACGGGGCGCCGTCGACGCCGCGCTCTGCCATGCGGGGCGACGGGCTGCCGGCGTCGGTCCGTGCCGAATTGGCGTCGTCGGCGACACGTTATGCACGGGGTCTGACGGTGGCGGTCTCCGGACGGGCGGGCACCGGGCGCGACACCATGACACGCGCGCTGCGGCAGCGGCTGCGCGTCGGCGCGCTCGGCCCCGGCGAGGACGGCACCGCCGTTGCCGCCGCCGACCTCTGGGTTCACATGATCGTGGCCGCGCCGCGCCGCGCCGATCACGTCATGCTGGCCGCGCTACCGGCCGATCGGACGATCGTCGTGCTCGGTAAGGCCGACACGTTCGCCGATCCGCATATCGCCCTCGAGGCGTCGGCCGCAGCCGCACACGAGCTCGCACGGCCGGTGGTCGCGGTGTCGGCGCTGCTGGCGTGCGCCGACATCACCGAGGTGGAGTGGACATTTCTGGCCGACCTCGCCGCCGCCGGCGAGCACATGCCGTCGATGTCCGGGCAATTCCTCGTCGGGGCCCCGGGCAGCCGGGAGCGTGCCCTGCGGCTCGGTCTCTTGCGACGACTCGACCGGTACGGCGTCGACACCGCACTGGAGTTGCTCGGTGATCGCGCCGTCCCCGACGCCGCCGCGCTCAACGCGGTGATGCATCGCCTCAGTGGCATCGATGCGCTGGTGCCCGCCTTTTCCGACCGCGTCGGAATCGTCCGGGGACGGCGCGAGGCGCTGGTCCGGGAGCGCCTCGATCTGCTCGCCGCCGCGGGTCCCGGGCGTGCCGGGATCGAGCAGTTGCTGCGTGTGGGGGAGGTGACGTGGTGAGTGGTGACGTGGTGAGCACAGCTGTGGACGACGTGTATCTGCGGGTGCGTGCGATCACCGGTTTCGATGCGGCCGCCATTCCGGTTCCGGGTTCCCGGATCGTTGTCGCCGGCGTCGTCGGCGACGCCGTGGACGAGTTGCTGACGGTATGCGCCGACACTGCGCCCGACCTTTCGGTGTCGGGGTTCGGGGGTGCCGGGGCCGGGGGAATGGAAGCCGGGGGAATCGGGGCGGGCGTGATGGTGCTCGATCCGTCGTCGGACATCGATGACGAGGATGTGGCGCTGTTCACGCGGCTACGGACACAGGTCGGCACCGTCGCCCTGGTCTGCGTCGGTATCGACGCGTTCTGGGAGTGGCCGCGCCGATTGCGTGCGGCGCGCGCGGTGCTCGATCCGGCCGAGGACGTGCCGGTGTTCGCGGTGTCGGCGGCGGCCGCGATGGCCGGTGAGCTCGACGAATCCGGTATCGGCGACCTCGTCGGCTGGATGCGTGCTTGCGGCACGGGTCCGGCCGGGCTGCGTGCCGAACGAGCCCGGCTCGGCGCGTGCCTGACCGCGCTGGACCATCTCGCCACACCCGGTCATCCCGCTCCCGATCGGCGCGGCCCCGACGAGTTGATGCGGCGGCGTCGCATCCTGGTCGCCACCCGCGACCGCGGGCGTACCGACCGGCTCGCCGCGGTACGTGCCGGGGTGTCGGGCGTCCGGTCGGCCACGATCGCCGATGTGCAGGCCGGCTTCCGGGCACTGGCCGCGGCCGCGAATCGTCGGTGTGCCGACGCGGGAGGGTCAGAACCCGATGCGCACGGGAGGTGGCTCGAGGCCGAGGTCGGCCGGATCGCCGAACGGGTGGACGCGGTGACCGACGAGCGGCTCGAGGAGGTTGCCGCGACCACGCTGCTGGGGGTCGACATGGCCGAGCCGGCTCCGGTGAGCGTTTCGGCGGATTCGTCCTCGCCCCCGCTGATTCGCCGCGCCACGCCGAGTGGACGGCGCGGCGCCGAGGATGCGCTGCTCGTCTTGTTCGGCGCGTCCACCGGCGTGGGAATCGGTCGACTGGCCGTTGCGCCGATGGCGTCGGTCCATACCCTGCAATGGGTGTCGATGCCGTTGACGCTGCTGGTGGGTGTCGCCGCGGCCATCTGGGTGATCCGGTTGCGGCGTGCGACCGTGCGTCGCGCCGACCTGCGGGCGTACTCCACCGATGTTCTCGCCGAGGCGCGGGGCCGACTCGAGCAGCGTGTCGCCGCCCGCACGGCCGAGGCCCAGTCACGTCTGGCCGGCCAGATCGACCGGCACCATGAACGACGGATGCGGCAGGTCGCCGCCGACGTGGCCGAGATCGACGAGCGGCTACGTCGCCTGCGTTCGCCGCGATCGGCCGGCGGCGCGACCGATCACGAGCGGGTGCAACAGTTGCGGGCGCTCATTTCGGCGAGTCTGCACGAGAACGTCGGCCGAGTGCAGGAACGAGGGGAGGTCCGTGATGGATCCGTTTGTGCTGGGTGAGGGCGAGGACGGCGAGCCGGCGATGGAGGAGGCCGCGCATCTCGTCGGCCTGCCGGAGACGGCCCTGCCGGACATGAGCCTGCCGGGCGAGGACGAGGTCCCCGGTTCCGACGACCACCTGTGGATGTACGACGACGGCCGGATCTGGGATCTGGGCCCCGCCGACGTCGACTCCGATGCCGACGGCATTCCCGACTCGTTGACGCGGACCGGACCCGACGGGATGACCGTCTACACCGACCGCGACCACGACGGGCGCGTCGACACGGTGACCCGCATCGGCGCCGACGGCAGCTACGACGCGCATCGGCTCGACGCCGATACCGGCAACTGGGTACCCACCGATTCGGGCCGCCTCGACTGACGAGGCAACCCCCGGACCTAGCGGACGTTCGGTGGCCGTATCCTGGGGCCAAGCCGTCGTACCCCCGGTCACCGTCGGTGGTGGCCAACTCCGAGGAGGAGATATGACCTCAACAACGATTCCCGGACTGGACCCGAGCAGCGCGCCCACCACACACGCGGAGTTGTTGGCGTGGGTGGCGCAGGTCGCCGAGCTGACCCAGCCCGACCGGGTCGTGTGGTCCGACGGCAGTGATGAGGAATGGGACCGTCTGACGGCCGACCTCGTGGCGGCCGGGACGATGGTCAAACTCAACGAGGAGCGCAAGCCCAACTCCTACCTGGCCGCCTCCGATCCCGCCGACGTCGCCCGCGTGGAGTCGCGCACCTTCATCTGCGCCAAGAACCGCGAGGACGCCGGTCCCACCAACAATTGGGTCGAACCGGGCGAGATGCGCCGCACCATGACCGAGCTGTACCGCGGCAGCATGCGCGGCCGCACCATGTTCGTCATCCCGTTCTGCATGGGCCCGCTCGGCTCCGACGATCCCAAGCTCGGCGTGGAGTTGACCGACTCGGAGTACGTCGTGCTGTCGATGCGCATCATGACCCGCGTCGGCCCGCAGGTGCTCGAGACGCTCGGTGACGACGGCTTCTTCGTGAAGGGGCTGCACTCGGTCGGCGCCCCGCTGGAGCCCGGACAGGCCGACGTGCCGTGGCCCTGCAACCCCGACAAATACATCACCCACTTCCCCGAAGACCGCGAGATCTGGTCTTACGGTTCGGGTTACGGCGGCAACGCGCTGCTCGGCAAGAAGTGCTACGCGCTGCGGATCGCATCGGTGATCGCCCGTGACGAGGGCTGGCTCGCCGAGCACATGCTGATCCTGAAACTGACCAGCCCGCAGAACAAGGTGTACTTCGTCGCCGCCGCGTTCCCGAGTGCCTGCGGCAAGACCAACCTCGCCATGCTGCAGCCCACCATCCCGGGCTGGAAGGCCGAGACCGTCGGCGACGACATCGCCTGGATGCGATTCGGCGACGACGGCCGCCTCTGCGCGATCAACCCGGAGTTCGGCTTCTTCGGTGTCGCCCCGGGCACCAGCAACGACTCCAATCCGAACGCGATGAAGACCATCGAGGCCGGAAACACGCTCTACACCAACGTCGCCCTGACCGACGACGGGGACGTCTGGTGGGAGGGCATCGGCGGCGAGACCCCGGCGCATCTCACCGACTGGCTGGGCAAGAGCTGGACCCCGGAGTCCGATCATCCCGCCGCCCACCCGAATTCGCGATACTGCACCCCGATTTCGCAGTGCCCGTCACTGGCGGCGGAATGGGACGACCCGAACGGTGTGCCGATTTCGGCGATCCTGTTCGGTGGTCGCCGTAAGACCACGGTGCCGCTGGTGACCGAGGCGCGCGATTGGCAGAACGGTGTCTTCATGGGCGCCACCGTCGGCTCCGAGCAGACCGCCGCCGCGGAGGGCAAGGTCGGCACCGTCCGCCGCGATCCGATGGCGATGCTGCCGTTCATGGGTTACCACGTCGGCGACTACTTCGCGCACTGGATCAATCTCGGTAAGAACGCCGACGCGTCCAAACTGCCGAAGGTGTTCTACGTCAACTGGTTCCGCCGCGGTGACGACGGCCGGTTCCTGTGGCCCGGTTTCGGCGAGAACAGCCGCGTCCTCAAGTGGATCATCGGCCGCATCGAGGGCGAGAACGAGGGCGTGAACACCCCGATCGGCATCGTCGCCAAGCCCGATGAGATCGATATCAGCGGGCTCGATCTCCCGGCCGAAGATCTCGCTGCCGCACTGGATTTCGACGAGGACGAGTGGCGGCGGGAACTGCCGCTGATCGAGGAGCTCTTCGAGTTCGTCGGAGAGAAGTTGCCGACCAGCCTGGCCGATGAGCTCGCGCAGCTCAAGCAGCGCCTGGCCTGATCATCGAGCGCCGCCCCGAGATGGGCGGCGTCACTGAGGTAGTGTTGCCCCCTATGAGACTTCGCTCATGGGGGGCAACGCTCGTTTCGGTGGGCGTCGTCATGACAGCTCTGGGCACCGGCGTGGCGGCCGGCGCACCGAGTGCACCGGCGGTGACCTCTCGGTATGTCGATACCGAGAACATGCCCGCCATACCGTCTTTCGGTGCCATATCGGGTATCGACCGGATCGGCAACGGTGACTACGCGATGATCTCCACCGATGTGGGCCGGGCCGGGCCGGCGCGGTTCTATACCGCCCACATCGACTACTCGGCCCGTCTCGGGCAGCTCGGCGCCCCGCGCCTGACCGGCGGCGGAACGGTACTCAGCCCGCTCGATCTCCCGCTGCTGCCGGGCGACGCACAGTTCGAGGGCATCCGCTCGATGTCCGGCGGATATGTGGTGGCCAGCGGCGGTGCACATCAGTTCGTCCGGGAGATCGGCCCGGTCGGTACGTTCGTCCGGGATCTGGGTCTGCCGGCCGCGTGGCGGCCGACCCGTACCGGGGGAGTCAACGGGCAGAAGGGCATCACCGGTGTCGCCGTCGGACCGCGGGGAGCGATCAGCGTTCTCACCGCCGGCGGATTGCGTCAGGATCCGGGTAATGCGGCGCGGCTGCTGACCTTCGGCCCCGGCCGGGCGCAGAGCGAGTTCGTCTACCGCACCGACCCCGACAAGGTCGCCGCCGATGTCCTCGCCGTCAACGACACCGACTTCCTCGTTCTCGAACGCGGACGGGGCCGGGTGACCAGCATCTACTGGACCACCACCCGCGGCGCCGACGCGGTCACCGGGAAGGCCGAGCTCGCCGGTGACGAGCGGGCGATGGGCAAGACGCAGATCTTCTCGGCCGACCCGCTGCCGCATCTGGCGACCGGTAACATGTCCGGAATGGCTTGGGGCGATTGGCTTCCCGACGTTCGCGGACAGAACTATCGGGCGCGCACGCTCTACGTCGTCACCAACGACATGTTCGCCGGGCCGACCCGCGTGCATGCCCTCGAGGTCCGGTTTCCGCGGCGCTGAGGTTTCGCCGGCCGGACCGGGGGCTCGACCTCAGGGAAATCCCCGATGGCCAATCGGGCGCCGACCTGGCAGCGTGGTGCGCATGACATCAGCGGGCGTAGACATGATGAAGCCGGACGGGGCTGCCGTTGCGGCCGGTTCGCGGGATCTGACGAAGACCTATGGCATCGGCGACACCGTGGTCCACGCGCTGCGCGGCGTGACGATCGAGTTCGCGGCCGGCGAGTTCACCGCGATCATGGGACCGTCCGGTTCGGGGAAGTCGACGCTGATGCACTGCCTCGCCGGACTCGACGAGGCCACCGGCGGCCGGGCCTACATCGGTGACGTCGACCTGACCGGTCTCTCCGACAAGGAGATGACGACCCTGCGCCGCGACCGGATCGGCTTCGTGTTCCAGTCGTTCAACCTGGTGCCCACACTCACTGCGGCCGAGAACATCACGCTGCCCCTCGACATCGCCGGGCGGCCGGTCGACAAAGAGTGGTTCGACACCGTGATCGGCCGACTCGGCATCGGTGACCGGCTCACCCATCTGCCCACCGAACTTTCCGGTGGCCAGCAGCAGCGCGTCGCGTGTGCGCGCGCACTCGTCGGCCGCCCCGACATCATCTTCGGCGACGAACCGACGGGCAACCTCGATTCCCGGTCGTCCGGCGAGGTTCTCGACATCCTGCGTGCGGCCACCGACGAGTTCGGCCAGACGGTCGTGATCGTCACCCACGATCCGCGGGCCGCGTCGTATGCCGACCGCGTGGTCTTCCTCGCCGACGGCAACGTCGTGCGCGAGCTCGCCCGGCCGAGCGCCGACGATGTGTTCGAGGTCATGCGCCACCTCGACGACAAGCCGGCCGACCAGCCGCACGGCCGGCACGAGGTCAGCTGACCCATGGCCGCCTCATCGGCGTTGCGCAAGGTCTCGCTGCGAAATCTGCGGGCGCACAAGCTCCGGCTCTTTCTCACGGTTTTCTCCATCGTGCTCGGCACGTCGTTCGTCGCCGGATCGATGGTGTTCACCGCCACCATCTCCAACGCCTTCAACTCGATCTTCGACAACACGATTCCCGGTGTCGCGGTACAGCTCACGCCGGAGCGCTCGACGTCGGACGGGGTGCCCGAGCAGGTCGTGGCGCAACTACAGGACCGCCGGCAGCAACTGGGGATCGCCAAGATCGTCACCAATCAGAGTGGCCTGGTGACCCTCGCGGCCGCCGACGGCAAGGCCCTGCAGACCGGCGGCGCGCCCAGCATCGGCACCGCCTACACCCCGCCCGAGCAGGCGATCTCGCCGGACAGACTGAAGCCCGGTGGTCGGGCACCGAACGGCCAGAACGAGATAGTCCTCAACTCCTCGGCCGCGGCGAAGGCCGGGCTGAAGGTCGGCTCCAAGACGAAAGTCGTGATCGGACAGGGCAGTACCCATCCGCTGGAGGTGACGGTGGTCGGCCTGGTCGATCTGCCCGCCGCCACCGGCGGCTACGTCAACGTGCAGTTCGATCAGGCCACCGCGTCGGATTTCTTCTCCGACGGTTCCCATGTGGCACTCATCGACATGTCCGCGGTGCCCGGGGTTTCCGATGAGGAACTCGCTGCGCGGGTCTCGGCGGCCCTGCCCGCGGACCAGTACAAGGTCCGCACGGCCGCGCAGGTCCGTCAGGAGCAGAAGGATCAGGTCAACCAATTCCTGACGATCTTCACCGGAATCCTGTTGGCGTTCGCGGCGATCGGGCTCGTCGTGGGCACCTTCATCATCTACAACACGTTCTCGATGATTGTCGCCCAACGCAATCGCGAACTGGCGCTGCTGCGTGCGATCGGGGCCAGCCGGCGCCAGGTGTCGCGGTCGGTCCTCTTCGAGGCGTTCGTGGTCGGCATCATCGGCGGTGTCATCGGCCTCGGCGTCGGTGTCGGTCTGGCCGCGGGACTGAAGGCGGCGATCGGTTCGTCCTCGGGCCTGCCCGACGGCTCACTGCAGGTGGGTCTGCCGGCGATCCTCGCGGCACTGCTGGTCGGCGTCGTCGTCACCATGATCAGTGCGGGGGTGCCGGCGGCCCGCGCCTCCCGCGTCCCCCCGGTGGAGGCCATGCGCGCCGGTGTCACCGAAGGTGCTGCGCCGCTGCGCAATCGAACATTCGTGGGAATCGTGTTCCTGCTGATCGCGATCGGCACCATCGCCTGGGGCGCGATGGGCGAGGGTCTACTGCGCGCGGTCGTGGTGGGCGTGGGGGCGGGCGCGGCGATCGTCGCCTCCGTGCTCGCCGGGCCGGCGCTCTCGCGGCCCATCGTCGGCGGAGTCGGCCGGGTCTTGGGGGCACCGTTCGGCACGGTCGGGCGACTCGCCCGGACCAATGCCGTGCGCAATCCGCGGCGCACCGCGGCAACAGCATTCGCATTGACGCTCGGCCTGATGCTGGTCGCGATCATCGGCACACTGGGCGCCTCGTTCAAGGGCACCGTCGATGACGCGGTCGACAGCGGCATCCGCGCCGACTACATCGTCGCAGGCAGCAATGGTCAGCCGGTGCCGGCATCGGTGGCCGCCGCGGTCAAGACGGTGCCGGGAATCTCTGACACCGTGTCGTTCGGCATCGTGCAGACCCGCATCGACGGGCAAGCGCGCACCGGTTTCGCCGCTCTCGGTGGCGATCTCAACGGTGTGGCGGCGGTGACGATGCGGGACGGCGCCTCGGATCAATTGCCCCCCGACGGGATGTTCATCAGCGCCCGGACCGCCGATCAGATGGGGTGGAAACGCGGCCAGACCCTCCCGTTCACGTCGCCGGACGGCACCGTCGTGCCCGTCACCATCGCCGGGGTGTACGAGGACAACGAGGCGTTGGAGCCGTGGCTGGTCGGTCCGCAGGTCTACGAGAAGGTGATGCCGGCCTCGAGCCGGGTCACGTTCGGTCTTTTCGTCAAGGCGGCGCCGGGGACCGACCTCGGCACCCTGCGTACCGGGCTGGAGAAGGCGACCGATCAGTATCTGACCGTGCAGGTCGAGACCCGCGAGCAGTTCAAGAGCAGTATCTCCGAGCAGATCGACCAGATGCTCGCGGTGCTCTACGGCATGCTCGGTCTCGCACTGCTGATCGCGGTGCTCGGCATCATCAACACGCTCGCCCTGTCGGTGGTGGAACGTAAACGCGAGATCGGCATGCTGCGCGCCATCGGCACGTTGCGCGCCCAGATCCGGCGCACCGTCTACCTCGAGTCGGTGCTGATCGCGATCTACGGTGCCGTCCTCGGGGTGGTGCTGGGCGCAGTGATCGGGTGGGCGCTGGTACGGACCCTGGCCCGCTGGGGCCTCGGCGATCCCGTCCTGCCGTGGAGTCTGATGGGATGGACCATCCTGGCGGCGGCCGTGGTGGGTGTGCTGGCCGCGCTGTGGCCGGCGGTGCGGGCGGCACGCACCAAACCGCTTGAGGCGATCGCAGAGGGATGATCGCAGAGGGATGATCGCAGAGGGATGACGACCGCGTTTGGCACAATCGGCCCATGACCCAGCCACCGGGAGATCCGTACGATCCGAATCAGCCCCCGCCGCATACGCGGGCGTTCGACCCTGAGCAGAACCCGGCGCAATATCCGGGATCCGGCCAGTACCCGACCGGCCAGTATCCCGAGTCGGGCCAGTACCCGGAGTCGGGCCAGTACCCGGAGTCGGGCCAGTACGTGCCGCCCGGCGACCCCGGTTCCGGTGGCGGCGGGCATCGCACGCTGTATCTGGTGCTCGCGACGATCCTCGCGCTGGTGCTGGTCGTGGTGGCCGCGGTCCTGATCGTCCGGAACACCGGAGGCGGCGGCGACAACACGACGGCTGCACCGAGTGTCACCACCACGGTGTCGACGACGCGCTCGAGCGCGCCGACGACCACCAGCACCACCGAGACGACGACCCGGGAGACGACGACGTCACGGGCGCCGTCCGGCTCGGTCGTCTACCAGTTGACCGGCGGCGGGACGGTGGCCGGACTGCGATACCGCAAGGGCGCCAACTTCGTCCTCGATCCCGTCACATCCGCGCCATGGTCGATCACCACCACCGTCACCGGCCCCACCGCCGAACTCACCGCGATCGTCGTCAGCGGTCCGGTGACCTGCACCATCATGCATGGGGGGCAGCAACTGTCGTCGACGACCAGCAATGGCGGCCTGCTGCGGTGCGCCGCCGACCTGCCGAACTGAGCCGGCCGGTCAGGTCTTCCACAGCGCCTACTTCTTCCGTAACACCACGACCAGATTGGTGGCGAGTACCTCGCGCAGGACCGGGACGCGCAGTACCCACCACATCCACGACGGCAGATACCGGGGAAAGGCGGCAAGCAGCTCGGTGGCGCCGGAGCGGGAGTGGGCCCACCGCAGGCCCTGTGTGGCGGTGACGGCGAAAAGGGAAGTGCCGTAAAGGTTCTTCGGGGGAGACCCGTGCCGGCGGGTGTACCAGCGGGCCGCGCGGCGGCCGCCGGCGTAGTGCGTCAGTCCCATCTCGTGGCCGCCGAACGGACCCCACCACAACGTGTAGCTGACGACGACGAGCCCGCCCGCGCGCGTGACCCGAACCATCTCGTCGCACATCTGCCACGGCCGGCCGGTGTGTTCGACGACGTTGGACGAGAGCGTCACGTCCATCGAGTCGTCGGCGAAGGGCAGGTGCTGGCCCGAGGCACGCACCGTGCCGCGATGTTCGAGACCGCCGGCGTGCATCTCCGTCGGATCGGGTTCGACGGCGAGGTAGTGGGCGCCCAGCTCACCGAACGCATCGGCGAAGTAGCCCGGACCGCCACCGACGTCGAGGACCACGGCACCCCCGAGTCCGTCGTGGTTGAGAGCGCCGTGGGTGAGGGCGTCGACCATCGCCGCGGTGTCGCGCGCCAATGCGCCGTAGAAGCGCGCCGGATCGGATTGCTCGAAGCGGAAGTCGGAGAGCAGCCCGGCCGCCCGGGCGAAGGTCGCGTGGGCCCGCATCGTCGCAGTCGGTGCGGGCACGCGGGTTCGGGGCACGGGCGAGATGCTACCGACCGCATCCACCCGCTCGGTACGCTGGTGAGGCGATGACACCTCCCACCCACGTCCTGCTGCTCTGCTGGCGCGATACCGGCCACCCGCAGGGCGGCGGCAGCGAGACCTACCTGGAGCGGGTCGGCGCCGAGATGGTGGCGCGCGGGATCGAGGTGACCTATCTGACGGCGGCATACCCGGACGCCGCGCGGCAGGAGCGACGCGACGGAATCCGGTTCGTCCGGGTCGGCGGGCGTATCACCGTCTACCCGCGGGCGCTGGCCCTGCTTGTCGCCGGACGATTGGGCCGCGGCCCGCTGGCCGGGCGGGCACCGGATGCGATCGTCGACACCCAGAACGGCGTGCCCTTCTTTGCCACGCTCACGCGGGTGGCGCCCACCGTCGTGCTCGTACATCACTGCCATCGGGAACAGTGGCCGGTCGCCGGCCGGGCACTGGGCCGGCTCGGATGGTTCATCGAGTCCCGAATCTCCCCGTGGATTCATCGGCGCTCGCGCTATGTCACGGTGTCGGCGCCCTCGCGCCGGGAGCTGGCGCAGTTGGGTGTCGACGAGACCCGTATCGACGTCATCCGCAACGGCCTCGACCCGGTCCCGGCGCAGGTGCGCACATCTGCGGCGGCGACCCCGCCGCGCCTCTGTGTGCTGTCGCGTCTGGTGCCACACAAGCAGGTGGAGCACGCGTTGACGGTGGTCGCCGACCTGCGGCGCACCGGGGTCGACGTCGCGCTCGACGTCATCGGCGACGGCTGGTGGTCCGACGAACTACGCACTGCTGCAACAGAACGCGGTGTCGACGAGGCGGTGACATTTCACGGGCACGTCGACGAGGTGACCAAACACGAGATCCTCGCTCGCGCTCGCGTCCATCTCATGCCATCGCGCAAAGAGGGCTGGGGTCTGGCGGTGATGGAGGCCGCTCAGCACGGTGTCCCGACCATCGGCTACCGGAGTTCGGCGGGACTCGCGGAGTCGATCGACGACGGGCAAACGGGTCTGCTCGTCGACAGTATCGACGAATTCACCAGTGCGGCACGTAAACTCGTCGAGGATTCGGACGAGTCCCGGCGGCTCGGGGAGGCGGCGCAAGCGAAATCGCGCCACTATTCGTGGTCGGTGACCGGCGCCCAGATGCTCAACGTGCTCGGCGCCGTGTCGCGCCGATGAGCCCGCGCCGCGCGGCGGCGGTGCCCGCGGCGAGCCCACCGGCGACGATCAGCGCCGCCCACACCAGGTGCGCCGTCCACGCCGATACGCGGGCCGCCGCCGTCGCGCCGGCGGCCGCGGGGCCCTCGACGCGTAACAGTTCCAGGTCGGCACCGGCGAAGACCGGCGTGAGGCCGGCCGGGCGGGCCGGAAGATCCACCCCACCGCGGACGTCACGTTCGACGAGCACCCACCCGACCCCGAGCGCAGCCAGCGTGGCCGGGTCGGCGCCGTCGTGCAGCGCCCGATCCACCTCGGCGGCACCGGGTTCGGCCCGGTCCACCACCACTCCGTCGACGCGCAATTCGCCGGACTCGATGACGGGCGCACGCAGCATCCGGGGCGCCGGGTCCAGTGATACGCCGTCGGCGAAGGTGTAGTCGCGGACCGTACCGGGCGGCCACAGGGCGACCGCGCCGGAATCGGCGGGCACGATCGCCGCGACCCGAGCCCAGTCGGCGGGATAGTGCACCGGCGTGATCCGGCCGCCGACACCCCATCCCAGATCCGGCAGCGGCGCCACCACCAGCAGCGCCACCGCCGCCAGCGCGAACCCGGACGGAACATGGCGGCGTAGCGCCATCACCGCGCCGGCGGTGGCGACCGCGATGAACGGCATCGTCAATGCCAGGAACTTCTGCGTGTCACGTACGAGGCCGGCGCTCGGTACGGCGTCGACCAGCATGCCCAGCGCGCTGCGTCCCGGACCCGACGCCGTCGCCGCCACCACGACCACCGCGACCACCGCCAGGGCGGCCGAGGCGCGGATCAGCGGACGTCGGTGGCTGTCGATCCGGCTGCGCCACAACGTCACCGACCCGGCCACCACCACCAGGAGCAGACACAGCGTCGCCACCGCCGCCCACCAGATCGTGCGGCTCGCGGGTACGGCATCGGAATTCCAGATGCCACCAAGGCCGAGTGCGGTGCCCCAGGAGCCCAGGCCGGGTTCGGGGCGTAACCCGAAGGCGGCCACCCCGGCCCGTCCGTCCGATCCCGCCGATCCGCCGCCGATGGCGGCGGCCACCAACCACGGCAGCGCCGAACACACCCACAACGCAACGACCGCCGCCGAAAGCCGCAGCCGGTGCCCCGTCTCCGACGCGGCGACCGCCACCACGCCCGTCACCAGCGCAAGCACCGAGCCGGTCGGGGTCAGTCCGGCGGCCGCAAGTAGCGCACCCAACTGCAACCAGCGCACCAACGAAAGAGGTTGTGCCACCAGGTCGGCGGCGGCAACGACGATCCATCCCAGCGCCGCGAACCCGACCAGCAATCCCCAATGGCCCTGCAACAGGCGTTCGGCGACAAAGGGATTCCACACCGACACTACGGCCGCGGCCACCGCACCCGTGCGACCCGCACCCGGGACCAGACGAGCCGCCAACCGGCCGTAGCCGACCGCCGCGCACGCCAGGGCCGCGGTGAGCACCACGGCAACGACGATCCCGCCGTCGACGACGGTGCTCGTCACCGCGACGAACCAGTCCTGCGGCGCCGCGCGCGGTGCGAGAGGTCCGATGCCGAGCGCCGCGTCGGTCACGAAGGACCGCGGCGTCGACACCGCGTCCCGGTAGAGCAGGTGGCCACCGTAGAGCGGTGCCAGGATCACCGCGGCCAGCACCGCGCCGACCCCGTAGAGGATCGGCAGGAGCCGCGGAGTCGTCACGGGCGCAGAATCATCGGGCCGCAGCAGCTCAGTAATGGTAGGTGTCCGACGGCGCCGACGCATGCCCCGGATCGACCTCGTAGTCGGCCTCGGTCACCGCATAGGCACGCGCCAGGTCGAGGATCTTCGTGGCGCGGGCGATGCGCGGCAGATCCGACCCGTTGCGGATCTCGCCGCCGGCCTTCTCGAACTCGGCGAAGAACTCACGCGCCCAGCTGATGTCGTCGGGAGAGGGTGACAGGCCCTCGTTGACCGGCGCGCACTGGTCGGGGGTCAGGCAGATCTTGCCGGTCATCCCGAACTCGACGCTGACCGCTGTTGCCTCCGAGAGCTTCAGTGCGCCCGACCCCACCGTGGGCCCGTCGATCGCGCTGGGCAGGTGTGCGGCCTTGGCCGCGATGGTGAAACGCGACCGCGCATAGGCGAGCGTGGTGGGATTGTCGCCGAAGCCGGTGTCCCGCCGGAAGTCGCCGATACCGAAGGCGAGCCGGAAAGTGCCCTTCGCCCCGGCGATCTCACTGATGCGCTCCAGCCCGCGGGCGGTCTCCACCAGGGCGACGATCGGCACATCGGGCAGCCGGTTGGCGGTTTCGGTGACGTGGTCGACCGATTCCACCATCGCCAGCATCACCCCGCCGACCGACGTCGTCGTCAGGGCATCGAGGTCATCGGCCCACCATGGCGTCCCGAAACCGTTGACACGCACCCAATCTCCGGCACCGCCGGGATGATCTTCGGATTCCTCGGCCAGCCAGCGGATCACGTTGTCGCGCGCGGAGACCTTGTCCTTGGGGGCGACCGCATCCTCGATGTCGAGGACGACGACGTCGGCGCGCGAGCGGGCAGCCGGCGCGAACCGCTCGTACTGGGTGCCGTTGACCAGCAGCCAGCTCCGGGCGAGTACCGGGTCGATACGCGAACCGATGTCGCTCGTCTCGGAGTCGACGGTGGTGTTCTGCTGGTCGTACATCCTGGCCTTCTCGAGTGGTGATCGCCGGTGAACGGTCTCCATGGTTTCACATCCGCAAGCCGCGGTGAGCGTTGCGCCGAGAGCCCGGCGCGGAACCCGTGCGGCACACTTGACGCCATGGCGAGGGCGGTCCGGGTGCGCGGCGTGGTGGGTGCGCTCGGGTGGGTCGCCGTCGGCTCGATGGTGGCGAACGTCGCGGCCTATGTCGTGTATGTCGGGGCCGGCCGGTGGTTGCTGCCCAGCGACTACGGGCAGTTCGCACGGCTGCTGTCGGCGATGCTCGTGCTCGGCGTGCCCGCGCTGGCCCTGCAATCGGTGATCGCACGGGAGGTCGTGCGACGCCGCGGTGGCCGGCTGTTCCGGGTCACCGCGACGACGACCGCGGCCGTCGTCGTGATCGCGATCGCCGCCGCACCGGTCGTCGTGGCGGTCGCCCGCACCGGGACCGCGGCCACCGCCGTGGCGCTCGGTGCTGCGCCCGTGCTCGTCGTGATCGCCGCTGGTCAGGGGGTGCTGCAGGGGCGCGGCGAATTCCGTGCGCTCGGCTGGGTCCTCGCCGTGGTCGGGCTCCTGCGCTCGGTGCCGATGCTGGTCGCGTTCGCCGTCGGCGCGGGCCCGGCGGCGGGTCTGCTGGCCGGCACGATCGGTGCCGCCGTGGCCGCAGTCGTCGTGTGGTCGGCGGTGGGCACCGTCGTGCGGGCCGAGCACCGGACCGTCGGGCCGGACGACGCCGGCGTGAGTGCCGTCGGCGTCCTGCGGGCATCGCAGGTCCAGCTGGTGGCGATCGTCGCGGTCTCGATCGACCTGTTGTTGTCCGGGACGGCGCTCGGTGCCACCGATGCCGGTGTCTACGCCCTCGGCGCGGTCGCGACGAAGGCCGCGTTCTGGCTGCCGCAGGCGATCGGCGTCGTGTTCTATCCGCGGCTGGCCGACCCGGCGTCGTCCCGCACGGCGCTGCGGCAGGCGGTGACGGTGGTCGCGGCGATCGGCGCGGTCCTCACCCTGGGTGCGGCGCTCCTCGGGCCGTTGGTGCCGATCGTCGTCGGCGCGGCATACCGGCCGCTCGTGCCGATCCTGTGGCTGTTCGCCTACACCGGCTCGGCGATGGCGGTGCTGCAGGTGCTGCTGTTGTCGGCGATCGCGGCCGATCGCACCCGTGCCTCGGCGGTGACGTGGTTGGTCCTCGCCGTCGAGGTGGTGGTGATCGTCGCGTTCGTCGACTCGGTGACCGCGCTGGCGGCGACCGCCGCGATCGCCGTCACCGTGGCGGCGGCGTCGACCGGCGTCGTCGTTGTCCGGTCCATGCGCGCATCGCCTCACGCCACCCCGGCACGGTCATGACGAGTCCGCCCGCCACCGCGGCGACTCCCAGGATTCCCGCGACGATCGGCACGACCCGGCCCCAGACCACAATCGGGGTGGCGAGGCTGCCGGCCAGATCCGACAGCCGGTCGCGGGTGGCGTCGTCGTAGGCGAACGTGGCGCGCAGGTTCACCAGGCTGTAGTGGGCGAGTGCAGGATCGGTGAGTGTCGGGTCGGCGATGCGGTAGGCCTCCTCGACGGTGACGCGCTCGTCGAGGATGGTGCCGGTGGTGGTGTCGACGGCGAGTTCCCATCTCGAGGACTGATGCAGCGTCGCGGTGAGTTCACGCGCGGGGTCGCCGCCGACGCCGAACCACGACGCGGGGCGGGTGATCCGGGTCGGCGGGACACCGTCGGCGACACCCGATCGGGTTGCGTCGAGGTCGGTGTCGGCGACGTCGGCGACGAATTGCTCCGCGCTGCGACCGTCGACCTGGGTCTCGCCCCGGTGGACCAGTGGCACCGACTTCCGGGTCGTCGGATCGAAGAAGGTGTGGTCGTCGCCGGACACGCCGAAGGGCAGGACGTAGGTGTATCCGGTGCGGTCCGGGGCCGGCACCGGTACCGCATTGCTGTCGTACTGGATCTCCGAATTGCCGCGCACCCCACTGGGGTTCGCGCCCAGGTCGGGTAGGGCACTGCGGCGGTCGAGGGTCACGCGGTCCTTGGATGCCGACAGCGTCGGATCGGTACACGGCGTCTTGCCCGGCGCCGGGGCGGTCTGCGAACCGGGACGTGGGGCATCGGTGTCGGCGGTCCGGCCGTCGAGCCGGATCCGTTCGGCCTGCACCGATGTGCCGGCCTGCAGGGTGATGACCCGTTTGTCGGCGGGCCGCACCGCGACGACGCGCTGCTGGCGGACCAGCGCGGCACCCACGGTGCGGGCGGTGGGGGTGTTGAGCGAGCACCGGTCGAGGATCGTCGCCGATGCACCGGGTGCCGACCCGGCCGGTGTCGCGGTGGCCGGGACGCTGGTCGCGACGGTGGTGACGTCGGTGGACAGCGGGATGAGCTTCAGTTGCGGAACGAGCAGGGTGGGCAGCGCCAGCGCGGCGGCCAGCAGAAATCCGCCGACGAAGATCATCGTGGGTCCGAGCAGGTCACGCGTGGACCATCGGCTCGGGCGGGGGCGGCTGTCGGCGGCGCCGGGCTCGGGCATACGGGCGAGCGTACGCGGCGGCATTCCGGCTCCGGTTACCCTGTGACCCAGCATGTCCACCCAGCCCGTCACCGATGCCGTCCCCGAGTACCGGCGGTTCTTCCCGCAACTCGAGGGGATGCGTGCGGTCGCGGCGCTGGGCGTGCTGACCACCCACGTCGCCTTCCAGACCGGCGCGGTACGCACCCCGATCCTCGGCCCGATCCTGGGCCGGCTGGATCTGGCCGTCGCCCTGTTCTTCGCGTTGTCGGGATTCCTGCTGTGGCGCAACTGGGTCGCCGCGGCGCATCGCGCGGCCCGGCCCCCGTCGGTGCGGCGCTATCTGCGCCACCGATTCGTGCGTATCTGGCCCGCCTACGTGGTCGTCGTCGTGGTCGTGCTGACGTTGCTGCCGGAGGCGCGCGGCGCCGATCTCACCGTGTGGCTGGCCAACCTCACCCTCACCCAGGTCTTCGTGCCGCTGTCGCTGACTGCGGGCCTGACCCAGATGTGGAGTCTGTCGGTCGAGGTGGCCTTCTACCTGCTTCTGCCGATCCTGGGATTCGCGCTGTGGCGGTTGCGGGGGGTGCGCGCCGACGCCCGCACCCCGGTGCTGCTCGGTCTCGGAGTCCTGAGTCTGGGCTGGGCGTGGGTGGCGCAACTGCTGCCGGTGCCCGACGGGGTGCAGCCCACCAACTGGGTGTTCGGGCATCTGCCATGGTTTGTCGCGGGGCTCGTCGTCGCGGAGGTGTCCGGGGCCGCGGAACTCGGCGGCTCGACGCGGTTCACCCGTGCCATCGAACGCGTGGGTGCCCGCCGCGGATGGATGCTGGTACTCCTCGTCGTCGCCTACGGGCTGGCATGCACGCCGATCGCCGGGCCCACCGGTCTCGGCGATCTCGCGCCGTGGCAATTCGCCACCAAGATGGCCCTCGGCGCGCTGTGCGGCTTCGCGATACTCGCGCCACTCGTGTGCGAGAAGCCTTTCGGACGCCGATCACGAAGTGCGCGAGCACAGTTCCGGTTCCTCACCTCGCCGGTGATGATGGCGCTCGGCAGGTGGTCCTACGGCATCTTCATCTGGCATGTCGCGGTGCTCGCCGTGGTGTTCGGGCTCTTCGGGATCGTGCCGTTCAGTGGCGATTCGGTGCTGGTCTGGGCCATCACCGCCGTCGTCACGATCGGCATCTCCGCGGCCGCCTACGCCTTCATCGAAGAACCGGCGCGTCAGTGGTTGCGGCGCCGCGAGAGCGCACGGATCCATCGGCGCAATGTCGACGGCAGCGACGACGGCATCGCCGAGGCGATCACCAGTGACACCGCGACCAGCGCGGGCAGCTGAACCCACCACGAGAACCCGTGGTACCCGGTCGGCGAATGCCAGGGGCCGGCCGCCAATCCGGCGGTGGCGAGCATCATCGCGACGAAGGCCGCCACCACGATCATCGGCGGCCGCAGGGCGATGACGGCAAGACCCGCGGCCGCACCCACCGCCACGCCCCACCAGCCGGCCAGCAGCCAGGCGCTCGCCAATCCGCCGAGGGCGCCCGCCACCGCGCCGAGGGTGCCCGTTCTGTCGCCGAGGGCGGCGGCAGTGCCCGTCTGATCGCCGGCAGTGCTCGGACGGAACCGCCGTCCGGCGAATGCCAACCCGAAAAGCGCTGCGAGCAAGACGAATCCGACGACCAGCGACCAGCGGTAGACGCTGTCGTAGCGGAATCTCAACGTGACCGCCCCCGACTCGCCGGCCGGGATCAGCCAGCCCTGTTGCCAGCCGTCGACGACGACCGGCTCGAGGGTGTGACCGCCGAGTTCGGCGACCCACCCCGGGTTGGTGCTCTCCGGCACCGACAGCACGCGCCGGCCCGGTGCGGCGTCGACGCGCACGCTGCGCGCCGTCGCCTGCCACTGCTCGACGACGGGGTGCGTCACCGGCTCGGGTGCGGCCACCATGGCCGCGTCGGCGGGGGCGGTATTGCCCAGCCAGGCGCTCTCGACGGTGAACGCCGACCCGGGGTTGATCGACAGTTCCTGTTCGCCTGCCGGCAACCGGGCCGCGGCCGGCGAGCACGGCCGCGCCACCACCGGGTCGCCGTCGCGCAGGGCGGCGGCCGTGGTGTGCACCGACAACCCGATCACCTGACCCGAC
Organism: Gordonia sp. DT219; assembly: GCF_049847065.1. Lineage (NCBI taxonomy): Bacteria > Bacillati > Actinomycetota > Actinomycetes > Mycobacteriales > Gordoniaceae > Gordonia > Gordonia sp. DT219. The sequence continues at coordinate 187,651 of NZ_JBNCNR010000005.1, forward strand.
ACGGTGATCCCGATGCCGGCGTCGCATCCGATGTCGACGGGCCGGTCGGCGGGCGGCCCGGCGGTCGGGGCGGGCAAGACCTGGATCTCGGCGATACCGACCGGTGCGCGACTGGCGAATCCGAGACTGTTGACGTCGAGCAACTCGCCGCGGTCGAGCACGGTGATGGTGAGGTGGTCGGTGACTGCCGAACGCAGCGCGACCGTGCCGTCGGCGCCCACCCGCACGCGCTGCGGACCGGTACCGAGATCGACCGCGACCTCGGTGGGCGCGGCCGGATGGTCGGTCGGTACGACGATCCGCAGACCCCGGACCTCTTGCGGTGCGGGCAGCGACAAGGTGAGGGTGGGCTTGTCGCCCTTCTTCGTGGGTTCGGCTGCGGTCCAGACGGTTCCGGGGTCGCCGTCGACGGCGGCCTGAGCGGATCCGCGCGGGTCGTTGACCTCCGACGCCCCGGTCGCACGCACCGTCGCCGGGGCGCTGCGCAGCGCGTCGAGCGCATCCCCGGGTTTGGGGCGCAACACCACCGCCGGTGTGACGTCGGTCGGCGCGGGTACCGACAGCGCGCGCGTCAGCACCCCCGGGGTCTCGGCCGACAGGCCGAGTCCCGACGCGCACCGCACCCGCACCGACGCCGAGCCGTCATCGGTGCCGACGGGCTGGTCGACGCACGTCGATCGGCCCGAGAGTTCTTGGGTGAGAAGCCAACCCGCCACCCGGGTACCGGTCTCGCGCGGCGGGAGCACCACCCGGTGCCGGATCGTCAACGGCAGCCCGGACGCCAGATCGATCGCTCCCACCTCGCCGAGGGCGAATTGATTTCCGGCCGTGTCATCGTCGGTTGCCGACGCCCGGATCTGCACCCAGCGGGTCGGGCCGCTGGGCAGGGTGACCGTCACCGGCTTGCCCGGTTTCAGGCCGGAGGCCACTGTCGACCCGGCCTCGGTGGTCACCACGATCGACGACACCTCCGGTCCGAGGGCCTTGGCGGTCGTGAGCCGCAGCGCGAGATCGCTACGCGGACGGTCGAAGTCGAGGCGCATCCACTGACCGACCGCCGAGGAGAGGCCGCTGCTGACCCAGGCCGTCGACGGGTCGCCGTCGAAGGCGGCGGCCGCAGAGCTCGCCGGTGAGGTCTGTCCGGGCTGGGTGGCATCGGCCGCCGACCCCGACGTCGACACTCGTAGCGCACCAGGTTGATTGTCGAGCAGCCACTGGCCCTGCGTGAGCGGTTGCCCGTCGACGGGGTAATCGGGTGCCGCATTCTGGGTGCGGCGGGGGTCGCCGTCGCCGCGGATCGCCGAACTGTGGTCGTCGACCCGGCCGAAGTCGGTCTCCCGGTCGGTCGGGGTGTCGGTGATGATCGCCGGGGCGTCGGGCAGCCCGGCGCGCCGCGCGTCCGCCTCGAGCAGGGCCGGTCCGGCCGCCGGTTCACCGAGCCGGGCACGCAGATCCTGAAGTGCGGCCAGCGATTCGGGGCCGCCCGCGATCCGCGGCATCCGGTCGAGATCGGTGAGCGACGGGCCGACGCCGGCCGCCCCGCCGACCCGGTAGATCTGCACGGCCTGCATGGGTGGCCGTAAGCCGTTGTCCCGCACCACCGATCTCGCGGTCGGCTGGCTGACAAGGGGGCCGAACGACGCGGCCTTCACGAGCCCCGGCGATCCGTCGAGGGCCTGCTGGGCGAGCAGGGGCCGCGCCGACCTCGACGTGTCCGGGTCGAGGTCGGCGCGCAACACCACGAAGCCGATTCCCTGATTTGCCAGTGTCGCCGCCAATCCCGGCGACGATCGGCCGTCGGCGAGGCTTCGTTGTACGGAGTCGAGGGCGCGGATGGCGCCGGGCGGTGTGAGTGGGATCGCGTCGCGAACAGCCCACGGGGACTTCGCAAGTGCCTGCATCGGCTCGTCACGCGTCAACCCCCATAACTGGTCGGCGAACGGCGCGCCCGGAACCACCAGTGCCCGTTGCTCGGTGCCGGACGCGGCGACGCCGTCGTGGCTGTGGTCGTCGAGCCACGACGCGGTCTGCTTCCAGTAGTCGGGGATCGCACGATAGGCCCCGTCGGGGGCGAGTTGGCCGGTCCACATCAGCGAGCCCGCACCGGCGAGTGCGACGACGACGACGATGGCCGCCGCCACCGGCCGCGACCGCTGCGGATGGGCGAACGCTGCCAACCAGGGCCGCATCCCCGCCGCGCCGGGCATGGGCACGCGCGCCAGGAGATGGGCGACACCGAGCACCAACGGTAACCGGATGAACGGCTCGAACTTGTGCACGTTGCGCAGGAACGCACCCGGCCCGTCGAGGAATACGCGCACAGGTTCGGCGATCGGCGAGCCGAGCCCGCCGGCGAAACCGGTGCACATCAGCAGCAGGCCGATGAGTAGCACGATGATCGCGCGCCGCCGATAGGGCATGTGCCGCATACACAATCCCGCCAGCCCGGCGGCGGCGAGGGTGCCGGTCGCCAGCACCGCGGCCGGCTGGGTCACCAGAACCGCACCGGCGATCCGTTCCGGCGAGACGAACGGCGTCCAGGAACTGGTGCCGCGTAGCACCTCGGTCAGCGACATCCACTCGGTGGTCACGCGCGAGGACTCGATGAAGTCGAGGAACGGCGGCGACACCCGGGACAGGATGAGCAGTGGCACGATCCACCAGGCGCAGGCGAGCACCAATCCGCCTGCCCACGCCAGCCCGAACCGCGCGGCCCCCCCGACCGCGGGGCGGGCGGCCCCCCCGCACCCACCCCCCCCCCCCCCCCCGCCCCCCCCCGCGCCGCGGGGGGCGCCCCCCGGCCAGCAGGAACCAGACGACCGCCACGCCCAGCGCACCGAGGGTGGCAACCGCATTGACCGCACCCATCAGCGCGACCGCCACCGCCGATGCGAGTGCGTACCGCCAGGTGGGCGTCGAACCGTGGTCGAGGGCCCGGATCACCGGCAGTAGTACCCAGGGCGCCAGCATCATCGGCAGGGTTTCCGACGAGATCGACCCGAGCGTGGTCAGCACCCGCGGCGACAGCACGAAGACCGCGCCGGCCAGCAGCCGCGAGCCGGGGGACCCGATGCCCAGCGCCTCGGCGACGCGGACGAGGCCGACGAATCCGACGACGAGCAGCAGCGCCCACCACAGCCGCTGGGTCACCCACGGTGGGAAGTTCAGCAGTTCACCGACGGCGAAGAACGTCCCGTGCGGAAAGAAGTAGCCGTAGGCCTGGTTCTGTACCTGTCCCAGCGGCGCCTGCGGCGTCCACAGGTGCGCGGCGCGCGCCAGGAATCCCAGCGGGTTGGCGGTGAGGTCGAGTTTGGTGTCGGCGGCCGTGCGGCCGGGGGACTGCGCGAAGGCGATGACCAGGGCGATCAGCGTGGCAACGACAACGCCGCGACGGCCCAGGGCCGGTACCCCTGTCGAGATACTCCCCGTCGACACACCGCCCGTCGACACGGCGGGGTCATGCGAGGTCACTGGCCGTCGCCGGCGCCACCTCGTGATCCGTAGTCCACCGATCCCTGTACGAAGCCGCTGTTCGGATTGATGTTGTTCAGATCGGTCGACGGGCTCGTCTGTGCCGACAGGAATCCCCCGAGGAACACCGCGCCGAGGCCGACGACGATGCCGGCGATTCCGGCGACGGCTCCGGCGATCACGCGGTTTCTACGCATGACGACGAAACTACCATCGCCGCCGGTCGATCCCGATCCGCCGAGGGCGTTACGGGTTCACCGGGTGTTGCTTGTCGCAGGAGGCCGGAACGATGAAGACCGGCCGGTGCGAGTGTTTGAGGACGTGTCCGGCCACGCTCGACCGCAGCAGAGCCTTCAACCCGGAGTCTCCCCGCGTACCTGTGACCAGCAGGTCCACGTCGAGGGCGTCGGCCGCGGCGACGAGCGCACCCCACACCGTCGATTCGACCTCCACCAGCGTTCCGGTGGCGTCGAGCCCGGCCGTACGCGCCAACTCGACGCCGCGGGTGTTGATCTCGGCCGCCTCGGCGCGCAACGCGTCGTCGACGTCGATCTCGAGGGGTGAGGTGTCGACGAAGGGCTGGATGCCCGCGGACACACTCGACATCCGCGCCGGATTCAAGGTGCCGGGCTGCCACGCGGTGACGACATGTGCCGTCGATGCCTTCAGGAACCGTGCGGCGTAGCGGATGGCGCGTTCGGAATTGGGCCCGCCGTCGAAGGCGATCATCAACGACTGCGCCACGTCCGCACTACCGCGTGGACCAGCGGCGATCGCCGCATCGGACGTTGCCGACCCACTGTGCTCCCGATGGCGAGAGTCCATTGCCCAAGCCTACATGCAACACTCGTGCCATGGGCTCAACTCGACGGCGCCGGTTCCGCCACGTCCGTGACCTGATGTGCCTGGCCGCGGCGGTATGTGTGGCCGGCGTCGGCGTCGTGGCCTGCGACACCGACTCCTCGTCGGCGGCCCCGACGTCGTCGAGTACGGCCTCGCCGTCGCCGTCGGCCTCGTCGTCCTCCGCGTCGCCCTCGGCAAGTGGGGCCGTCCAGCCGACCGGGTGCGGCGCGGAGACGGTCGCCAAGATGTCGCTGCGGCAGAAGCTGGGTCAGTCGATCGTGGTCGGGGTGACCGGTACCGATGACGCGTATTCGCTGGTGTCGCGGGAACCGGTCGGCGGCATCTTCATCGGCAGCTGGACCGACAAGTCGATCCTGAACGGCGCCAACCTGGCGCGGGTCACCGGCAAGTCCACGATCCCGCTGATGATCAGCGTCGACCAGGAGGGCGGCCGGGTCTCGCGGCTGGCCTCGCTGGGGATCGACAATCCGTCGGCACGCGAGATGGCCCGCACCGACACGCCCGAGCAGGTGCGCGCACTCGCGGCAAACCTCGGCAGGCAGATGCGGGCCAAGGGCATCACGGTCGACTATGCGCCGGTGGCCGACGTCAGCGATGAGAGCGACGACGAGGTGATCGGCGACCGCTCGTTCTCCAACGATCCGGAGACGGTCACGCGCTACGCACAGGCCTTTGCGCAGGGCCTCGAATCGGCGGGCGTCATGCCGGTCTTCAAACACTTTCCCGGCCACGGGCACGGCTCGGGCGATTCACATCTGGGCGTGGTGCGGACGCCTCCGCTGGCGCAGCTCGAGCAGAGCGATCTGGTGCCCTACCGGACACTGTTGAAGAACCCGGGTAACGCGGCGGTGATGGTCGGGCACCTCATCGTGCCCGGACTGACCGTCGGCGATACACCGGCGAGCTTGAGCGCCAACGCCATTCGGATGTTGCGGACCGGGCAGCCCTACGGCGGTCCGGCCTTCGACGGCGTCGTCTTCTCCGACGATCTGTCCGGCATGGGCGCCATCACGCAGCGCTACCCGCTCCCGCAGGCGGTGCAACGATTCCTCGTCGCCGGTGGTGACATCGCGCTGTGGATCACCACCGACAAGGTGACGGCGGTGCTCGACAGCCTCGAGGCCGCGGTGCATGCCGGCCGGCTCAGCGAGGCGGGGGTGAACGCGTCGGTCGTGCGGATCCTGCGCGCCAAGGGGCAGTTGAGGTGCTGACGGCCCCGGTGCCGGCGGCCGCCGAATAGACCACGGCGCGGCGCGGCCGAGTGCGTTGACCTTACCGAACGGTAAGATGATCTGATTGCCCACCGGTGGTGGGTATGCGGCGAATGTGAGGAGAACCATCATGGCCGGCGGTACCAAGCGGCTGCCACGGGCAGTGCGCGAGCAGCAGATGCTCGACGCCGCGGTCTCGGTGTTCGCCGAGAACGGTTTCCGTGACACGTCGATGGATTCCATCGCCGCGCAGGCGCAGATCAGCAAACCGATGCTGTACCTGTACTACGGGTCCAAGGAAGAGTTGTTCAGCGCCTGCATCGCCCGCGAATCCGGCCGTTTCATGGATTCGATGGCGGTGGGTTTCGATCCGACCCTGCGTCAGAGCGAGCAGGCGCGCACGGTGGTCCGGGAATTCCTCCGGTACGTCGACGAACACCGCGAATCGTGGCAGGTGCTGTATCGGGTGGCCGTCGGTGCGGCCGCCTTCGCCGACACCGTCAGCACCAGCCGTCGCCAGGTGGTCGAGATGGTGTCGGAACTGATCCGCCGCGGCACCACCGTCGAAGGTGCCCGGGACATCGACTTCGAGCTCACCGCGATCGCGCTCGTCGGTGCCGGTGAGGCCGTCGCCGACCGCATGAGCGAGGGCGACGTCGACCTCGAGACCGCCACCGACCTGCTCGTCGGCATCACCTGGCGCGGTCTGAAGGGTGTGGGCATCCACACGCCGATGTAGCGGTCGGCCACCAACGCAGAGGACCCTCACCCGGCCGGTGCCGGATGAGGGTCCTCGCGAGTGTCGGTGGTACCTCAGTCGTTGCGCGTGGTCGCCGTCAGGTGCGGATAACCCTTGCGCCGGTTGCGGATCGAGATGTCGAAGTTGCCCGACACCTTGGCCCCGGCTCCGGTGCCGGCCCCGTCGATCCGGTGCACGTACAGATTGACCTTGGCGGGCAACAGGATCGGCTTGCCCCAGCGCACCGAGTAGGTGACGTCGTCGGGCAGCTGCGCCTCGATGTTGGCCACCGCGGCTGCCGCACTCCACATTCCGTGCGCGATCGCCTTGGGGAATCCGAATGCCTTCGCGGTCAGGTCGCCCATATGGATCGGGTTGCGATCACCGGAGGCGGCCGCGTACTCGCGGATCCGCCCCAGATTCACTGCCAGGATCGCATCCGGCGGTGGCGGGGCCTGCTCGCGCGGCTGCGGTCCGCGGGGCTCGTCGGAGAGACTGGTGCGCTGCTGTTTGAGGAAGGTCGCCACCTGCCGGGTGACCAGCTCGGTGCCGACGCTGATCTCCGACACCATGTCGACGAGCATGCCCTTGCGGTGCTCGCGCAGGTTCTCGGCATGGCTCTCGATCGTCAGCGGCTCGTCGAGGCCGATCGGGCGCAGCCGGTGGATCGAATTCTCGACGTGTACCGAACCGACTGCGCCGAAAGGGAAGTCGCCGTCGGTCATGATCTTCATGGCCAGCGGGAACTGCAGCACGAACGGGTAGGTGATGGGCAGCGTGGTGCCGAATTGCTGCCCGGTGGCGCGGGTGTAGGCCAGGAGCCGGTCGGGATCGACGCGGACGTTCTCCAGCCGGTAGTGCCGATCGGGGATCTTTGCGTCGGCCCGCACCTTGGCCGGTTTGCCGATCACGGGGAGCATTGCGGTGACGGCCTTGGAGTAGACGTCGGCGGTGCTCGGTGGCGCGGCGAGGGTGATGGTCTTGCTCATCACGCCCCCAGGAAGCCCTGGCCGCACACGCGGACCACGTTGCCGGTGATGGCGTTGGACGCCGGATTTGCAAAGTAGGCAACGGTTTCGGCGACGTCGACGGTCTGCCCGCCCTGCTGCAGCGAGCTCATCAGGCGGCCGGCCTCGCGGGTGGCCAGCGGGATCGCGGCGGTCATCTTGGTCTCGATGAAGCCCGGGGCGACCGCGTTGATGGTGATGCCCTTCTCGGCGAGGATGGGGGCGTAGGCGTCGACGAGGCCGATGACCCCGGCCTTGGAGGTGCCGTAGTTGGTCTGGCCGCGGTTGCCTGCGATACCGGCGATCGACGACACGTCGACGACGGCGCCGCCCTCCTTGATGGCGTTGCGCTCGACGAGGGCGTTGACCAACTGCTGTGGGGCGATCAGGTTGACCGAGATCACCGAGTTCCAGCGGGCATCGTCCATGTTGGCGAGCAGCTTGTCGCGGGTGATACCGGCGTTGTTGACGATGATGTCGATGCCGCCGTGCCGCTCGAGGGCGTGCTCGGCGAGCTTCGCGCCGGCGTCGGGCGCGCTGACGTCGAGGGGGAACGACGTGCCGCCGACCTTGTTGGCGGTCTGGGCGAGCGCCTCGCCGGAGGCCGGGATGTCGGCGCAGATCACGTGGGCGCCGTCGCGGGCGAGGACCTCGGCGATGGTCGCGCCGATACCGCGCGCCGCGCCGGTGACCACGGCCACCTTGCCGTCGAGCGGCTTGTCCCAGCTGGTCGGTGCGGCCGCGTCGTCGGCGCCGACCCGGATCACCTGGGCGTCGACGAACGCCGACTTGGCCGACAGCACGAAGCGCAGCGTCGACTCGAGGCCGGTGAGGCCGGTCTTGGCGTCGGGGGAGACGTAGACGAGCTGGACCGTCGAGCCCTTGAGGAGTTCCTTGCCCAGTGAGCGGGTGAAGCCCTCGAGGGCGCGCTGGGCCACTCGCTCATCGGGGTCGGTGATGAGTTCCGGCGTGGTGCCGATGACCAGGAAGCGCGCGCACGGTGCGGTCGAGCGCAGGACCGGGCCGAAGAATTCGAAGAGCTGCTCGAGCTCGGCCGGCTTGGTGATGCCGGTGGCATCGAAGACGAGACCGCCGTACTTGTCGGCACCACGGCCGGTGGTGGCGTTCTCGATCAAGGTGTAGTCCGGGTCGGTGAGCAGCTCGCGCAGCGGCTCGATCAGCCGGCCCTGCCCGCCGAGCAGCACCGGACCGGACAGCGGTGGCTGGGACGCCTTGTACCGGCGCAGCGGCGGCGGCACCGGCAAACCGGCCTGTTTGGCGATGAACGCGCCGGGCCCGGAGTGCACGAAACTCGAGTACAGGCCGGCGGTGGTGGAGTTGGCAGCCACGTGAATCTCCTCTGATTGTTCTCACGCTCGGTGTGATCGAGGACGCTCGCATATGGAGCGCCGTTCGACATGTAACTTACTCTGGAGTAAGAATACGCTATAGGTACCACTCGAACCCTGGGAGATCTCTCGTGGCCAACACACCCAAGACCCGCACCGAGCGCCCGGTCGCGATCCTCGGCGGCAACCGTATTCCGTTTGCCCGCCAGGACAAGGCATACGCCAAGGTCAGCAACCAAGACATGTTCACCGCAGCCCTCGACGGGCTCGTCAGTCGCTACAGCCTCCAGGGTGAACGACTGGGCATGGTGGCCGGCGGCGCCGTCCTGAAGCACGCGCGTGATTTCAATCTCATCCGCGAATGCGTGCTGGGGTCGGCGCTCTCGCCCTACACGCCTGCCTTCGACATCCAGCAGGCCTGCGGTACCGGCCTGCAGGCCATCACCGCGGTCGCCGACGGCGTCGCGCGTGGCCGCTATGACGTGGCGGTCGGCGGTGGCGTCGACACCACCTCCGATGCACCGATCGGTGTGTCGGAAGGCTTCCGCCGCGGCCTGCTCGAGGTGAACCGGGCCCGTAGCCCGCGCGATCAGGTGCTCGGCCTGCTCAAGGCGCTGCCCAAACTCGGCATCGAGATCCCCCGCAACGGCGAGCCGCGCACCGGCATGTCGATGGGCGAGCACGCGGCCGAGACCGCCAAGGAGTTCGGCATCAAGCGTGCCGATCAGGATGCGCTCGCCGCGGCGAGCCACCAGAACATGGCGGCCGCCTACGACTCCGGATTCTTCGACGATCTGGTCACCCCGTTCCTCGGGCTGACCCGCGACCAGAACCTGCGTGGAGACTCGACCGCGGAGAAGCTCGCCAAGCTCAAGCCGGTCTTCGGCGTCTCTCTCGGGGACGCCACCATGACGGCGGGCAACTCCACCCCGCTGACCGACGGTGCCTCGACGGTGCTGCTCGCCAGCGACGAGTGGGCGCAGGAGAAGGGCATTCCCGTCCTGGCCTACTTCGTCGACTCCGAGACCGCCGCAGTCGATTACGTCAACGGCCCCGACGGCCTGCTGATGGCCCCGACCTATGCGGTGCCGCGGTTGCTCGAACGCAACGGACTCACTCTGCAGGACTTCGACTTCTACGAGATCCACGAGGCGTTCGCGTCGGTGGTCCTCGCGACGCTGCAGGCCTGGGAGTCCGAGGAGTACTGCAAGGAGCGTCTGGGTCTCGACAAGGCGCTCGGGTCCATCGACCGCAGCAAGCTGAACGTGCACGGCTCGTCGCTTGCCGCCGGTCACCCGTTCGCCGCCACCGGCGGACGCATCGTGGCCCAGGCCGCCAAGACGATCAAGGAGAACGGTGGCGGCCGCGCCCTGATCTCGATCTGTGCCGCCGGTGGCCAGGGCGTCACCGCCATCATCGAGGGCTGAGAAATGCCGGCCGATAAAAAGTGCCCCGTGCTGTAACGCGGACGGGGGTCTCGTAGATATACGGGATAGCTCCGGTCGGTCTGTCAGACCCCCGACCCGACAGCACGACCGGAGCGCCTCTCACACCGAGGGCCTGACCAGCGAATTCTCGCCGGTCAGGCCCTCGTTCTTTATCAAGAGTGCACCTGCGGTCATCGCGCCACCCGACCGGCGCCGTGCGCGCCCGATCACCAGGCTGCGTGCCCGATCCCCATGAGCACAGCGGCGAGCAGCAGAAGAAGCGCCGTCAGACCATGAATGCCCAGGGCGCGGGCCGTGTTACCACGTTGCCCGAGCACGATCAGCATGTCGCCGATGGGGACGATCGCGAGAACGCCGAGGAGCAGTGGCAGTCGGTCGGTGCCCGCGAAGGTGAACGCGATGACGAGCACGCCCGTTGTCAGATCACGGATTCCCTTGACCTGCCACCACGCCCGCGCCTCGGGTGGCACGGTGACCGTCAGTCCGAAGCCGGCGGCGTTGGCGGCGTTGCGCGCCAGGTAGGCGCCTCCGATCGCGATGATGCCCAGGGCAAGCGCCCAACCGATGACGAGTCCGGTCCACCAGAGAATGCTCATCGCCGTCTCCTCAGATCGCCAGCGCGCCGATGAGCGCGGCGAGCGCCACGGTCTGCAGTGTGATGCGGGTCGGCACCATGGCATCCCAACGATTCTGTAGTTGTCGCGCATCCGCGGGGATCACCCCGCTCAGCGCCGCCTCCTTCTGGCGGCTGTTGATCGGCTTGGCGCCACGCGCGTAGAGCACGAGCCACAGGGTCAGGGCGATCACCGCGACCGCGCCGAACACCGCGGCGGGTATGTGACCGGTGATCAGATTGCCGATCGTGGCGGCGATGGCGGTGACGAAGCCGGTGATGCCGACCACCGGCAGGCGTTTGTCGCCGTAGTGATGGCCGCGGCCGGCCATCACGGTCATCGTCGCGTCGTCGACGCCGGCGTACACCGGCCGCATGATCACGCCGGCGCAGATGTCGATGCCGTAGATGACGGCGTTGGCCATCACCGAGACCCCGACCAGCAGTTGTAGGAAAACCATGTCCGTGACGCCTCCCAGAGTTTGTGTTGGTGGAAGTAAATCTAACAGTGATAGATCAATCTATCAATGGTAGATTTGTGGCATGGGAGTTGCGGACCGACGCGCACGCGAACGCACCGAACGACAGCAACGGCTCGTCGCGGCGGCGCGGGAGCTGGCGGAGCGTGATGGCTGGGCGGCGGTGACGACACGTCGTCTGGCCGACGAGATCGAGTACACGCCGCCGGTTCTCTATCAACATTTCCCCGACGGCCGCGACGGTATCGTCACCGCAGTCGCGCTCCTCGGGTTCGCCGAGTTCGTCGATGCGGTCGCCGACACGGTGGCCGCATCACCCAGACCTGTTGCGGCCCTTATCGATTCCTACATCTCGTTTGCGCAGGACAACCCCGCCACCTACGAGGCGATGTTCGCCATGCCCATCTCCGCGCGTTTCGCGCGGGAGGAGACCCCCGAGGTCATGCGACGGGGATTCGCGATCATCGTCGACGCGCTCGGTCCGGACGACCCCGACGTCGATGTCCGTGCGGAGCTGCTCTGGAGCGCGCTGCATGGGCTGTGCGAGTTGCGCAGACGTGAGCGCCTCGACCCGGCACTCGAATCGGCGAGACGAGAACAATTGGCCGCGCTGTTCGGCGCGTGACCGTCTACCGACCGCTCGCTCGGGCCCGGGATGTAAGGGCTGTCACAGGCGTCGTAATGTGGCTGCCGTGGATATCAACGGAGCAAGTGCAATTGTGACGGGTGGTGCGTCGGGCATCGGCGCCGCGGTGGTTCGCCAGTTGGCGGCCAAGGGCGCGAAGGTCATCGTCGCCGACCTGAACGCGGAGAAGGGCGGTGAGCTCGCCAGGGAGGTCGACGGCAAGTTCGTCGCCGTGGACGTGACCAAGACCGAGGACCTCGAGAACGCCGTCAATCAGGCGACCGAACTCGGCACGCTGCGGGTCCTGGTGAACTCGGCCGGCATCGGCTGGGCGCAGCGCACCGTCGGCAGGGACGGCGAATTCTCGTCGGCGCATGATCTCGACGCGTACAAGAAGGTCATCGCGATCAACCTGATCGGCACCTTCGACGCCATCCGCCTGGCGGCCACCGCGATGAGCCGCAACGAGCCGCTCGAATCCAACGAGCGTGGCGCGATCGTCAACATGGCCAGCGTCGCAGCCTTCGACGGACAGATCGGTCAGGCGTCGTACTCGTCGTCCAAGGGTGGCGTCGTCGGCATGACCCTGCCGGTCGCCCGTGACCTCGCCGCGGTAGGCGTGCGCGTCAACACCGTCGCCCCCGGCCTCATCGACACCCCGATCTACGGCGAGGGTGAGGCCGCCGAGGTGTTCAAGGCCAAACTCGGCGAGTCGGTGCTGTTCCCGCGTCGTCTCGGCGTGCCCGACGAACTCGCGTCGATGGTCATCGAGTTGGTGACCAACTCGTATATGAACGCCGAGGTCGTGCGCGTCGACGGCGGCATTCGGATGCCCCCGAAGTAGCTCTTTCCCAACGTCTTTCACTCACCACGGCCGCGTCGGAGATCCTGACGCGGCCGCGGTGTCTGTGCGGCCGCCAGCCGGTCGGTGAGCCCGCGCCGCCCCGACCACATCATGTAGCGATGGTTGAGGTGCAGTGCCGGACGCAGCAGCGACAACAGTGGCGCCGGAACACCTTTGGCGAACTCGACGACCTGGCTGAAGTCCGCGGTGGCCGAGGCCGGGCCCGTTTCGGAGACCTCCCACTGACTCCAGCCGACGAGGTCGCCGGTGAGCCGGGCACGCAGCACGCCGGCCGCCGGATCTATCAGCTCCTCGGTCAGCCGCACCCGCAGCGACACCGGCAGAAACGATTGCATCCGGGCCGAGCCGGATCTCTCGTCGATCCGCCGCGCGTCATGCACCTGCGGCCACCAGGCCGGATAGTTGTCGGCGTCGGCGAGTGCGGCAAAGACGGCATCCCGCCGAAAAGGGAGCGACCAGGCGCTGTGCATCCGAAAGGTGCGACCACTCACGGTGCCCAGTATGCCGCTCGCGCCGTGTCTGTGCCGGTGAGCCCGGCCTGGTGGCGACCCGGCCTGGTGGCGACACACAGAACGACGGGGCCGGAATCCCCATGGAATTCCGGCCCCGTCGTTTGTGGTTCCCCTGCTCTTGAGTCAGCCGCTGAGGCGGTGGCTCAGAAGGCTGCTTCGTCGAGCTCCATGATCTCGCCGTCGATGTTCTCGACGGTGGTGCGGACCGAGGTGAGCAGCGGCAGCATGTTCTTGGCGAAGAAGCTTGCGACGGCGACCTTGCCCTCGTAGAACGCCTTGTCGTCGCCGGTGACGCCCTCGTCGAGCTTGGTGATCGCGATCTCGGCCTGACGCTGCAGCAGCCAGCCGATCAGCAGGTCGCCGACCGCCATCAAGAAGCGCACCGAGCCCAGACCGACCTTGTAGAGGTCCTTCGGGTTCTCCTGCGCGCTCATCAGGTCGCCGGTCAGCGACGCGGCCATGGCCTGCACGTCGTCGAGGGCGGTCTTGAGCAGCGCACGCTCGGTCTTGAGGCGGCCATTGCCCGCCTCGGAGTCGATGAAGGACTGGATCTGTCCGGCGACGTGCGCGAGGGCCTGGCCCTTGTCGCGAATGATCTTGCGGAAGAAGAAGTCCTGCGCCTGGATGGCCGTGGTGCCCTCGTAGAGCGAGTCGATCTTGGAGTCGCGGATGTACTGCTCGATCGGGTAGTCCTGCAAGAAGCCCGAACCGCCGAGCGTCTGCAGCGACTCATGACCGAGGTTGGCGTACGCGCGCTCGGAGCCGACGCCCTTGACGATCGGCAGCAGCAGGTCGTTGACGCGGTGGGCCGTCTCGGCGTCAGCACCCGAAACGATCTGTGCGGCAACGGCATCCTGGTGCGACGCGGTGTAGAGGTAGATGGCGCGCAGGCCTTCGGTGTAGGCCTTCTGCGTCATCAGCGAACGACGAACATCGGGGTGGTGGGTGATGGTGACACGCGGTGCGGACTTGTCGGTCATCTGCACCATGTCGGCGCCCTGCACGCGCTCCTTGGCGTACTCGAGCGCGTTGAGGTAACCGGTCGACAGTGTCGAGATGGCCTTGGTGCCCACCATCATTCGTGCGTGCTCGATCACCTGGAACATCTGCGCGATGCCCTTGTGAACCTCACCGACGAGCCAGCCCTTGGCCGGGACGCCGTGCTGACCGAAGGTCACCTCACAGGTGGTCGAGGCCTTGATGCCCATCTTGTGCTCGACATTGGTGACGAAGGCGCCGTTGCGCTCGCCGAGTTCACCGGTCTCGTGGTCGAAGTGGAACTTCGGGACGAAGAACAGCGACAGTCCCTTGGTGCCCGGGCCCGCACCCTCGGGACGGGCGAGCACCAGGTGGAAGATGTTCTCGGTCATGTCCTGGTCGGCGGAGGTGATGAAGCGCTTCACGCCGTCGATGTGCCAGGAGCCGTCCTCCTGCTGGACCGCCTTGGTGCGACCGGCACCCACGTCGGAGCCGGCGTCGGGCTCGGTGAGCACCATGGTGGCGCCCCAGCCGCGCTCGGCGCAGATTGTTGCCCACTTCTTCTGCTCATCGGTGCCGTTGTCGTAGAAGATCTTGGAGAATCCGGCGCCGGCGGCGTACATGAACACCGGCGGATTGGCGCCGAGCACCATCTCGCCGATCGCCCAGTACAGCGAGCGCGGGGCCGGCATGCCGCCGAGCTCCTCGTTGATGCCGACCTTGTCCCAGCCGCCCTCGACGAACGCGTTGTAGGACTTCTTGAAGCTCTCGGGAATGGTGGCGCTGTGGGTCTCCGGGTCGAAGACCGGCGGGTTGCGATCGGCGTCGGCGAACGACTCCGCGATCGGGCCCTCGGCGAGCGTCCTGACCTCGCGGAGCATGTCCACGGCGGTCTCGTGGTCCAGGTCGCCGAACTCCCCCGACTCGAGCACCTTGTCCAGTTCGAAGACCTCGAAGAGGTTGAACTGCAGGTCGCGCATATTGCTCTTGTAGTGGCCCATTTGGATTCCTATCTGACGCGGGCGTAATCCCCTGCGATATTCGCTACATGTGTCGGCCGGAAACCTCGCGTGCCGGTGCGGTCGGAGTCCTGGGGCAGGCGCAACCGAACGACCGCTAAGTTACTCGCCGGTAACCCAAGGATACAACTAGTGCCCACGGTCGACAAGCCGACGACTGGTACCGGCAGATTTCGGTGGTCAGTGTCCGCGGGTGGCGAGCAGGTGGGCCAGGTGGGCTTCGATCGGCGACTGGTCGGTAGCCACGACGGTGTCGGCGTCTTCGTACGTGCCGTCGTGGGTGATGATCTCGACGATGTCGTAGCCGCCGGTCGGGGTGCCGATGGTGGTGCGCAGGATCTTGTCACCGGGTGCCAAGCCCACCAGGCAGCTCCGGTCCGCGGCGATCGGATCGGTGAAAGTACCGGTGTCGGTGTCCGGCAACGGTTTACCCGTGTCGGGTGGGTCGGGTGGTTGCCGGTGGATTTCGGCACGCACCTTCGCGAGCCCGGCGGTGAAGTCGGGCCCGACATCAGGCAGTTTGTTGACGCGTTTCGGGTTGGGTGGGGCGCCGGGTGCGGCGTTACGGCGCCACCAACACCGGCCGGCGAGGGGTCCGTCGCGGTAGATGCCGGTGGTGTAGTGGCCGAGTTTGTCGCCGACCATCCGGTTGTGTTTCGGGCACGCCGGGGCGAGGTCGTCGATGTTGGTCAGACCGCCCTTCGCGTAATCGAGGGTGGCGTGGTGGATTTCCGAATGCGCGGCGGGTTGCGAGCACCCGGGGTGTGAGCACACCTGGCCGTCGGGTTTGGCGAACAACGCCATCCGTTGCCCGCGACTCGCCAACCGGGCCCGACCCAAATACAGGGGCACGGT